>SVQE01000016.1 GCA_015065505.1 Oscillospiraceae bacterium | reverse complement strand
ACAAGACGCTTTAACACAGTATTTGTGAAAAAGGGACGGGCAAAACCTTGCTTGGTTCGAATCCCTAATGCCTAACCCCTGAAACCTGAAACCCGATACCTAACAGATATATTGATTTCGTAATAACTATATGATATAATATTTAAAATAATTTTCAGCAGGGTAAAATTATGTTTGATTGCAAAATGATAATAAACAGAATAACGGTTGAAGAAAACAGGTTAAATCTTTCGGTTGCCTTCAACTGTGATTATGATATTGATGTTACATCGCCCAAAGCCAAGATTGTTTTTCAGCGCGGCGAAAAAACAAGAAGGCTGCCGCTGCTTGTGACTAATTATTTCCGTCAGAAGCAAAGCGAAAGCTGTGTTGTTGTTTGTAACTATTCGTTTTTAATTGATAAGCTGTTTTTCTCGGAAGACAGCGACGAGGATATAAAAATCAGAATTGATTTTTACTACGGTGAAAATGAATGCACAGGCGTTGCGTTTAATATTTCGTCGAATGTTCTGCTTGAAAACCCCGAGCTTGAAGTATCAGACGAGCATATTGAATACGAATGTTTCGACGGCGCTGCCGTTTTTGATTCCGAGTCAGAGTTTGAAAGAAGCTCCGGTAAATATTTCGATAAATATGCCGTTGATTTTGATTTTGAAAACAACAGAATTATTTTAAGAAAAACCGAAAAGGCAAGAAAAAGAAGGCGTATAAATCCAATAGGGGCTCTTATCAGATTTGTTTTCTTCATTGTCAGAATAATTCTTTCAATAGTGCTCGCGCCGTATTTTGTTCTTGACGGATTCTTTGCAGCGCTCGGCGTGCTGCCCAAACGCAGAACCAAGCCCATTGAAGGTCTTGCAAAGAATGTTTTTGTTCAGATTAAAATCAATTTCTCCTCCTTCCTTAAAACAAGCTTTATGAGGGCGAGGGTTGTTGATAATCTCAGAAAACCGATTTTAGCGTTCTTCAAATGGTATTACAGAGTTCTTTGCGACCATCACCAGATAGTTCCGAACAGAATTGCATTTATGTCGGGCAGAAGGGATGAAATGGGCGGCAACCCCGAATATGTTTATGATTTGATTAAGGACAGAGAGGATATTGAATTTAAGTTCCTTCTGTTTTCAGACCCCAACGGTCACAGCAAGCTGAAAAACATCAGGGAATTTATGCATTTATACGCAACGAGCAAGGTTGTTATAGTTGATGATTATTTCAGACTTCTGAATACTGTTGACAAGAGGGAAGGGGTTAAGCTTTTCCAGCTCTGGCATGCGTGCGGTGCGTTTAAAACCTTCGGCTTTACAAGGCTCGGCAAGAAGGGCGGTCCTAAGCAGGACGATGTTAACCACAGAATGTACGACTATGCAATAGTAAGCTCTAAGGAAATCGAAAAGCATTATGCAGAGGGCTTCGGTCTCAGCGATGAAAATGTTGTTGCAACGGGTATTCCGAGAACGGATATCTTTATGGACGAGCAGTACGCAAAATCCGTTAAAGAAGCGTTTTATGAAAAGCGTCCGCAGCTCAAGGATAAAAAGATTGTTCTTTTCGCACCAACCTTCCGCGGAAACGGTCAGATGAGTGCGTTTTATCCGATTGAGGCATTCAATCCTGCTCAGCTTTATGAAAGCCTCGGCGGCGAATACGCAATAATCATCAAGCTTCATCCGTTTTGCAAGGAAAGATTTGTTATTGATGAAAAATACAAGGATTTCATCATTGATTTATCCGAAGAGGACGAGCTTAACGATTTGCTTTTCGTAACGGATTTACTTATAACAGATTATTCAAGCGTTATTTTTGAAGCATCGCTGCTTGATATTCCGATGCTGTTTTACGCTTATGATTTATACGAATATATTTCAAGCCGTGATTTCTACTACGATTTTGAAGGCTTTGTTCCGGGCAAGATTGTTTTCTCTGAAAGCGAGCTTATCAACAGCATAAAGGCAAAGGATTTTGAAAAAGAAAAGGTTGACGGATTTAAAAATAAATTCTTCGACTCCCTTGACGGCAAATCGTCGCAGAGGGTTGCCGATTTAATAGTTAGTCAATTAGATATTTAATATCCGAAGGAGGATTATATTATGGTATACGGAGTTGTTTTAGCAGGCGGAATCGGCTCAAGAATGGGCGGCGATAAGCCAAAGCAGTATCTTGAGGTTAAGGAAAAACCGATTATTATCTACACAATCGAAAAGTTCTTTTCCGTTCCCGATTTCGAAAAGATTATTGTTCTTTGCCCGAATCAGTGGGTTGAGCACACAAAGAATCTTATAGAAAAGCATATTGCCCCTGTTAAAGACAGGGTTGTTGTTATCGAAGGCGGAACAACAAGAAACGAAACAATTATGAATGCAATTAAATTCATAGACGGCGAAGGCAAGCTTGATGAGGAAACAATTATTGTAACCCACGACAGCGTTCGTCCCTTCGTAACACACAGAATTATCAAGGAAAACATTGCCGCTGCAAAAGAATACGGCGCATGCGACACCGTTGTTCCTGCAACCGATACAATAGTTGAAGCGCTTGATAACACCGTTATCAGCGATATCCCCGACAGAAGCAAGATGTATCAGGGTCAGACTCCGCAGTCCTTCAACGCAATGAAGCTCAAAAGAATGTATGATTCTTTAACCGATGAGGAAAAAGACATTTTAACCGACGCTGCAAAGATTTTCGTTATCAAGGGCGAGAAGGTTGCCCTTGTAGACGGCGAAACCTATAATGTTAAAATAACTTACCCCTATGACTTGCGTGTTGCAAAGTCGTTCCTGGAGGACCAAGAGGATGATTAATACAGTTTTTCGTTTAGTATCTCCGAGGCGCTTTGAGGTTGCGTTTGAAGATATTGATATGTTTTCGGGCAATGCTATAGTTCGTCCGACTAATCTTTCAATCTGCAATGCCGATATGCGCTATTATCTCGGAACAAGGGATGCAAAGGTGCTTGCCGAAAAGCTTCCCATGGCGCTTATTCACGAGGGCATCGGCGAGGTTGTTTTCGACCCGACAAACAACTTCAAAGCAGGCGATTTGGTTGTTATGGTTCCGAATATGCCAACAGAAACCGATGAATATATCGGCGAAAACTATCTTCGTTCATCAAAATTCTGCGGTTCATCAATGGACGGCTTTTTGCAGGAGTATGTAGAAATTTCACCCAAAAGGCTTGTTAAGCTTCCTGCTGATATAGACAGAAATGTTGCAGCCTTCACCGAGATTGTTTCGGTTTCTGTTCACGCAATTTCAAGATTTGATAAAATTGCTCATTCAAGAAGGGAAGTTATCGGCGTATGGGGCGACGGCAATCTCGGCTATATAACCTCGCTGTTTTTGAAATATACCTTCCCCGAATCAAAGATTGTTGTTTTCGGAACACAGAGAGAAAAGCTTGCCGATTTCACCTTTGTTGATGAAACCTGCCTTGTTCACGAAGTGCCCGAAGGCTTTACTATGGACCACGCGTTTGAATGCGTCGGCGGTAACGGAAGCCCCATTGCCATAGAGCAGATTATCGGTCTCATCAAGCCCGAGGGAACTATTTCAATCCTCGGCGTAAGCGAATACCCCGTATCCGTTAACACAAGAATGATTCTTGAAAAGGGTCTGCGCGTTTTCGGCTCATCAAGAAGCGGCGCAGAGGATTTCAAGAAAACCGTTGAAATGTATGAAAACCATCCCGAAATCATAGACTATCTCGGAAACCTTGTGTTCAGCGTTAACACTGTTCGCACAACCAAGGACTTAAAGGAAGCCTTTGAAAAAGATACAAGAAAGCACTTTGGAAAAGTTATTATGAAGTGGGAATTATAATAATCACGAATTTGCGAAGCAAATTTACTTCACGATTTCACGCAGTGAAATTACTTCACGAAATCAATTATTAAAACTGCATTATATGATATAATGATTATTACAGTTATTGTTTTGTGTGTTATAGTATGTTTATGACGATATTTCATATGATAACTAAACAAGCGATGATATCTAAATACTAAGGTGATTCCATGAAAAAGGTAATATCTTTATTCTTATCTGCTATAATGTTTGTTAGTGTAATAACACCGTTTTTTGTATATGCAGAGAACAGCTCGGGAACTCAGGATAATATTTCATGGAAGCTTATTGATGGCGTTCTGACTATTTCAGGAACAGGCGTTTGCGGAGGCTTTAGGCAAAGAAGTGACATAACTAAGGTTATAATCAATGAAGGAATAACCGAAATAGGAGATTCAGGCTTTGAAAATTGCAAAAACATTAAAGAGGTTTGTTTTCCTGAAAGTTTGACGGGTATACATAAATATGCATTTCGCGATTGTGAAAAGCTTGAAAAAGCCGATTTACCACGCAATCTTAAATATGTTGGTGTTTGTGCATTCAAATTCTGCTTATCTTTAAAGAAAATCGAAATTCCCAAAAGTATGAAGGACATACATCAGGCTGCATTTGGTGCTTGCAGCTCTGCTTCGGGTAAGCTAATAATACCGAGCGGATGTACTGTTCATCCGTATGCTTTTAACTATTGTGAAAGTTTAACTGAGTTATATTTTGAAGACGGATTCACTATCCCCGAAAGCATTAACACTTATACATACTTTTCACATTGCGAAAGCGTTAAGAGTATTTATATTCCAGGAAGTGTAAAACAAATTCCTCGTGAATATTTTAGCTCTTGCTATTCACTTGATAACCTCACGCTTTCTGAAGGAATTGAATCAATCAGTGGATTTTCAGGCTGCAAATCGCTCAGAAGCGTTACTCTTCCTAAAAGTGTGAAGGTGTTAGAACGGAATGCATTTTACGAATGCGAAAAGCTTAAAAGCGTTAAAATACAAAGCAAAATAGAAATGATTGAAGCCGGAGCCTTTTTGAACTGTCCCTCACTAAAATCACTGAAATTTCCATACGGTGTGGAACGTGTTGATGAGTTTTATCCTCAAAAGCCGCTTGGCTATATGTGGTTTTACCGTGATGACAATAATACTTATGCTCCGGTAAAAGGTTTCAAAATCTACGGTAAAAAGTGTAAAGCGTTAACCGACTATTGCAAGGAAAACGGTTTTAAGTTCATTGATATGTATGATGTAAAGAATGCAACGGTAAGCGGCTTATCATTGAAGACATACACAGGCAAAGCAATAAAGCCGGACTTCACCGTTAAGCTTGCAGGAATAACACTCAAAAAAGATACTGACTACACGGTTAAGTATTCAAATAACACTAAGGTCGGCACGGCAAAAGTAACGATTACAGGCAAAGGAACATATAAAGGCACACTTGAAAAGACCTTTAAGATTAACCCCAAGCCGACAGAATTAACAAAACTGACATCAGGCTCAAAGAGCTTTAAAGCATACTGGAAAAAGAATGCAACGCAAACATCAGGTTATCAGATACAGTACAGCACATACAAAGATTTCAAGAACGCAAAAACAGTATCGATAACCTCATACAAAACAGGCGCAAGAACAATAAAAAAGCTCAAAGCGAATAAAAAATATTTTGTCCGCATAAGGGCTTATAAAACAATTAACGGCAAAAAGCAGTATTCATCATGGAGTGCAAAGAAAACAGTTACAACAAAGAAATAATCAATTAAAAAAAGCCTGATGTGACATCGCTCACATCAGGCTTTTTTGATGTTTAATTACTGGTGAAAATGCCGAAATCGGAATTTTATCAGGGACTGATATAAATAGGCAAATTGTGTTTATAAGATGATATTAATACAATTAACCTATTTAGAAAGAACAAGCAAATTAGCGTTTGTCAACACCTTTTTATAATTAAATATACTTTTTTTGTCAATTATTGTGTTTTTTTGCATTTTGTTTTACAAGCCCTTTAATTTTTGGTATGCTAAAAATAGGAGTTTTTATAGTGGTGGTTGATTGTTTTATTCAGGAGGTTAAAACTAACAGAATTTTTTTAATATGAAAGGTGAAATATATGTTAAAAAAATCAATTATTAAAACTGCATTATATGATATAATGATTATTACAGTTATTGTTTTGTGTGTTATAGTATGTTTAAATCCATTTAACGCTTTTGCTCTTGTATCTTATGAAACGAATGCAACTGATACAAACGGAGTTTATGAAGTTGTTGATAACGGTGTTACGATTAATAGTTATGCCCATACAACTGATGAAGGAAAAGCTGTTGACCAGATGAGACAAAAAGCTCTTCTAAGATGGACATATCCCGGTCAAACCCAGACTTATTATTATCCAAAATACGGATCTTCAACTCCTAATAAAATATATCTTTATCATTGGAATGATGAACAACATACAACCATTCAACAATATCGAGGGATATTGTATGAGCAAAAGGTAGCAAATTATCAAGATATGCAAGAAGCGAGTAGGGAGCATTGGCTCAATTCGGATACAGCTGTTGAAAGCGCAATAAGTATTATGCTTTCAAAACCGTTACCAGGTGCTAATGAGGACGAAACTTTATCACTAAGACGCAGTGTTCAAGGGACTGACTGTTCGTCGTCCGTTTGTTATGCGTGGAGGGCAGCAACAGGTTGTAATAATAGAACATGCGGAGTATTAATGTCAACATTACAACATAGCAATCAATTTTGCTATACTTATACATGTGCAAAGATTGTAAAGGATGGATATGATGATAGTTTTAACAATGTACAAGGATATGGCAACTATGTTGATTATGTTGGAAACTATACTCCAGGAAGTTCATATACTGATGTTAATATTGGGATGATGGGAACAAATATCTATTCCAATGTTTATGTATATATGAAACCGGGGGATCTTCTTGTTCAGTATACCGAAGAAAAAACACATGCAAGGATTATAGAGAAGGTAGTTATTGAGCGAAATAACGATAACTCAATTAATCCGTATAAAAGCTATGTTGTTGTAACAGAGCAAACTTCTTCAAAAAAGCATTGTACCAACACGGCATATTCATTAGAATCCAAAAAGTTTTATGATACAACTTGGTATGTTGCTTACAGTGGAGGGAAATATAATTCTCAACAATATCCTGGAGTTGAATATAATTATTATAATTTCTATCATCTTGCCGGACAAAATAATTCAGGCTCTAAAACCTTTTATCTTCCGTTTAGGTGTAAAGACAATCTTGCCACACTTGTAACAGGGTTTGTTCCAATTGTTATAACCGACAGTGAAATTGATATTAATTGGAATGAACAAAAATCGGAGTATTGTAATGGCTACGAATTAGTGTATGCAACAAATGTGAGTTTTTCAGACGCTAAAACGCTTGTGTTTAACAATCCGCATATAAACAATTGTTCTCTTAAGAATTTAAAAAGAGGTGAAACATATTATATTAAAATGAGGGCATTTGTTTATCACGAAGACGGAAGGAAGGAGTATTCAGGATACAATAACTGGTTAAGGATTAATACAGCAACAAAAGAGATATACAGAGAAAATGCTCCAAATCCGCGGGAAGTATTGCAACAAGAGTATAAAGAATATGTTTATGACGATATTTCATATGACTACGATTTAGATTACTAAAAAGGGGGGTAAATACAAATGAAAAAGACTTTATCAGTAATTCTATTAATCTTAATGCTAATCAGCGCATTTGCGCCATTATCTGCTTCAGCTGAAGAAACCTCGGGCTCGTGCGGTAAAAATGCAGAATGGCAATTCAAAGATAATGTGTTAACAGTTTCAGGTTCCGGAGTCGTTAATGAATGCCCATGGAAAAGCCTATCTTTGTATAATTCTATTAAAAAAGTAATAATAAGTGAAGGAATAACAGAAATAACATGCCGATATGCATTTGCTAATTGTGAAAACCTAAAAGAGGCATATTTGCCCGAAAGTTTGGAGTATGTTCCTCATCATATTTTTGCGGAATGCGAAAAGCTTGAAAAGGCTGATTTGCCGAGCAATATTAAATATATAAGCGGAGGAGCATTTGCGCGTTGTTACTCATTAAAAAAGATAATAATACCGAAAAGTGTTACTTCAATATGGCCTGCCGCATTTGATAATTGCACATCTGCAACCGGAACACTATTTATACCAAAGGATACTCTTGTAAGATACTATGCATTTAAGAATTGTGATAGTATTAGCGAAGTGGTATTTGAAGAAGGTTATACAATTAAATTTGAAAGTGATGAAGAGGAGTACTATGTGGATGAGGACTATGCCTTTCAAAGTTGCGATAATCTAAAGAAA
This sequence comes from Oscillospiraceae bacterium, assembly GCA_015065505.1. GTDB lineage: Bacteria > Bacillota > Clostridia > Oscillospirales > Acutalibacteraceae > Eubacterium_R. The sequence goes on along the minus strand of SVQE01000016.1, from coordinate 34,777 downwards.
GTAACTATTCCCTCCAGCATGAAAATAATCCCCCCGAATTATTTTACTAATTGCAAATCATTAACAGATGTTGTAATTTCGGAAGGTGTTCAAACTGTTGGCGGCTTTACAAAATGTACCTCACTAAAAGAAATAACCCTTCCTAAGAGTGTAAAATATATTAGTGATAAGGCATTTGCCGGCTGCCCAAATCTTGAGTTAAAAATGCCTTATGAGGTTAAAAGAATCGGGAGGTTAGCATTAGGCTATAAACTTGTAAAAGAAGGAAAATATGATATTCCATATGCAATTGAAGGTTTTAAGATTTACGGTAAAAAATTTAATGTGCTAACCGAATACTGCAAAAATAACGGTTTTACCTTTGTTGATATGTATGATGTAAAGAATGCAAGTGTCAGCGGACTTGGTTCAAAAGCATACACAGGTAAAGCTATAAAGCCCGATGTAACGGTTAAGCTTGCAGGAACAACGCTCAAAAAAGATACCGACTACACGGTTAAGTATTCAAATAACACTAAGGTCGGCACGGCAAAAGTAACCTTAACAGGCAAGGGAACATATAAAGGAACAATAACAAAGACCTTTAAGATTAACCCCAAGCCGACAGAATTAACAAAACTGACATCAGGCTCAAAGAGCTTTAAAGCATACTGGAAAAAGAATGCAACGCAAACATCAGGTTATCAGATACAGTACAGCACATACAAAGATTTCAAGAACGCAAAAACAGTATCGATAACCTCATACAAAACAGGCGCAAGAACAATAAAAAAGCTCAAAGCGAATAAAAAATATTTTGTCCGCATAAGGGCTTATAAAACAATTAACGGCAAAAAGCAGTATTCATCATGGAGTGCAAAGAAAACAGTTACAACAAAGAAATAATCAATTAAAAAAAGCCTGATGTGACATCGCTCACATCAGGCTTTTTTGATGTTTAATTACTGGTGAAAATGCCGAAATCGGAATTTTATTTTTTATAAATCTGATAGTTTTTTGTTTATTGTATTCAAAACCTTCTTTTTATCCGCGCTCCAGAGGGGAGCGATTAAGTCTTTTTTTGCGCCGTCGCCTGTTAGGCGGTGAACAACAACATTTTTAGGAATAATATTAACGCACCGCTTAATAATTTCGGCGTATTCATCGAGGAATAGCACGCTGATTTTGCCTGCGTTATATTCCTTTTCAAGGTCTGTGCCTTTAATAATATGAAGCAGCTGAAGCTTTATTCCGTCGGTTTTTTCGCAAACATAAGAAACGCTTTCAAGTATATCCTCTGTCGTTTCACCTGGCAGACCGATAATCAGGTGAGTAACAACATTTATGCCGATACCGTGAAGCTTTTCAATAGCTTCATCATAAACCGAAAGGGGATAACCGCGCCTGATATACTCGGCGGTTTTTTCGTGAATTGTCTGAAGTCCGAGTTCAACGAAAACGGGCTTTATTTTGTTTATTTCATCAAGCAAATTCAGAACATCGTCCCCGAGGCAATCGGGGCGTGTTGCTATTGAAAGAGCAACAATGTCGGGATGATTAATCGCCTGATAGTATTTCTCTTTCAGCTCGTCAATCGGTGCATATGTATTTGTAAATGCCTGAAAATATGCAATATATTTGCCGTCTTTTATCTTCTTTTCAACAAGACGCTTGCCCTGCTCAATCTGCTCGGTTATGCTGAGCTTTCTGCTTCCTGCAAACTCTCCGCTGCCGCCCTTTGAGCAGAAAACGCAGCCCCTTGTGTCAAGAGTTCCGTCGCGGTTTGGGCAGGTGAAGCCGCCGTCTATGGCAAGCTTATATACTTTACAGCCGAAGCGCTCTTTCAGATATGAATTAAGACTTGTATAGTTCATAAAACTCCTTAATGTTTTTTGCGTTTCCGCAGATATATGACTGAATCTTTGACGGGTCAACATCTTCTCCGTCGGCAGTTTTTGCAATTCCGCCTGCCTCTTCAAGAATAACGGTTGCGCCAACCCAGTCCCACGGACGCAGTATGAGTTCATAGTAAAAATCAGCCTTGCCTGCGGCAACAAAGCATATATCAAGCGCCGCAGAGCCGCCGCGCCTTACTTCAATGCTTCTTAAAAACAGCTGTTCTGCAAGCTCAAAGGTTTGGTGCGCAAATTCATGCTCATAGGGGCAGGTGCCGAAAAGAACAAGGCTGTTTTCCATATCCTCGTTCGATGCGTGAATCGGCTTTCCGTTAAGAAACGCACCGCAGCCCTTTTGCGCATAGTAGATATTATTTCTGTCGGGGTCTAAAACAACGCCGAGGAAGAGCTCTTTATCCTTTGTTAAGCCAACACTAATTGCACTGTGCTGAAAGCCTTTTATGAAATTTGTTGTGCCGTCAATCGGGTCAATAATAAAGCAGTAGCCGTCCGAAACCTCTTTTTTACCGTCGCCCTCTTCGCACATAAAATGTGCGTCGGGAATGATTTTTGTAAGCTCTGCAACAAGAAAATCCTGAATCAGCTTATCGTATTTTGTAACAAGATTAACATTTGAGCCCTTTTCAATAACCTCAAGGTCGTTTCCTGCACTTTTATATATTTCGCCTGCCTGCAAAACGGCATTTACAATTTTTTCTAACATAGTGCACCCCTTTTCCGCTTTGTTATATTCTATCATAAACCTAATATTTTTCAATATAATTTAGTATGGTATTTTTAACTCTTATAACTGCAAAGCTGATATTCAGGATTTTAAGGTTTTTCGGGCTCGGCGCAACAACCCTTCCGGGCAGGATTGCGCTTAAAATGAAATATAATATTCTCAACAAGCTTTCGCAGGGCGTTGAAATAATCTGCATAACGGGAACAAACGGCAAAACAACAACCTGCGCGCTTGTTGAACACGCCTTAAATGCAGAGGGCTGCTCGTATTTCATCAACAAAAGCGGTGCCAATATGATTAGCGGCGTTGCTACTTCGTTTATAGAAAACTGCACCGTTTTCGGCAGGTGCAAAAAGGAATATGCAATACTTGAATGTGATGAAAACAGCTTCCCTGAAATATCAAGATATCTTGATGCAAAAATTGTTGCGGTAACAAATATCTTCCGCGACCAGCTCGACAGATACGGCGAAACCGAAACAACGCTGAATACTGTATTAAACGCAATAAACAATATGCCCGATGCTGTTTTGATTCTTAATGCGGACTGTCCGCTGACTTATTCTATAAGTGAAAAATGCGAAAACCTCGTAAAAACCTTCGGTATAAATGCGAATTATAAGCTGAAATATGCCGATGATAACCGCTTTTGTCCGCTTTGCAAAAGGGAGCTGATTTATAAAACAAAAATATATGCTCAGCTCGGTGACTATTTCTGCCCGGGATGCGCTTATAAAAGGGTTTATCCCGATGTTTGCGCCGAAGAAATAACGGCTTTGGAAAACGGCGGCTCATCGTTTCTTATCAATACTAAAAACGGCAGAATGAGCTGTTCAATTTCGCTCGGCGGAATATACAATGTCTATAATTATTGCTGTGCCGTTGCAATACTGAAAACACTTGGCATTGATTATAAATCGCTTAATTCGTTTTCGGGTGCGTTCGGAAGAATGGAACGCTTTTTCGGCAAGGGCTTCGAGGTGTTAATGCTTCTGGTTAAAAATCCCGTCGGGCTTTCAAACTGCATAAATTATGCCTGCGAAATGAATAATGATGTTAATATGGTTTTTGCGCTTAACGATAACGAGGCGGATTCAACGGATGTAAGCTGGATATGGGATTCCTCGTTTGTTAAGATTAAAAGCAGCACAGCGTCCTTTATTACCGTCGGAATACGCGCCTATGATATGGCTTTAAGGCTGAAATACGACGGAATAGATGTTGACAGCATTATTGACGGCGAGGACTATGAAAGTCTTATTTCAATGATTAATAAAAGCAAAAGAAACACCGTTATTTTTGCAAACTACACCGCAATGATGAATATGAGAAAGTATTTTGTTCGCTCCTTCGGCGGAAAGGAGTTCTGGGAATGAAAAGAATAAAAATTGCACATTTATATCCCAACGAGCTTAACCTTTACGGCGATATCGGAAATGTTTTATGCCTATACTACCGCTTGATTAAAAGAGGCTGCACAGCCGAAATCGAAAATATAGAAATCGGCGACAGAATAGGGGATTTCGATATTCTTGTTATCGGCGGCGGACAGGACAGGGAAATGAACATTATCTCTTCCGACCTCAAACGAAAAGCCGATATGCTTTCCTACTGCGTGAACTGCGGTAAAACGGTTTTTGCCGTTTGTGCAGGCTTTCAGCTTCTCGGAAAATATTATATAAATCAGCAGGGAAGGGAGCTGAAGCTCAGCGGTGCGCTTGATTTTTACACTGTTGCAGGCGAAAAAAGAATGATTGGAAATATGGTTTTTGATTCGCCCTTCGGCAAGGTTGCAGGCTTTGAAAACCACAGCGGAAAAACCTATTTACCCGATAACTTGAAGCCGCTTGGCAGAGTGATTAGCGGCTATGGCAACAACGGTGAGGACGGATGCGAAGGGATGATATATAAAAACACCTTTGCAACCTATGCTCACGGTGCTGTTCTTCCTAAAAATCCGCTTCTTGCAGACGAAATAATAAAAAGAGCACTCGACTGCGAAAACCTTATGAAGCTTGATGATGAGCTTGAAAACCTCTGCCATAATCAGTTGGTTAACAGGTTTTAGCAGCACCTAAAAAAGTAATTTACTTTATAGTTACCATATGATATAATATTATATTATTATTTAACGAAAACGGGAATGTTCAAATGACTGAATATACATCAATAAAAGAAATTCTCGATAAAACGGGAATGTATACGGGGCTTACCTCAGGCATTTCAATGAAACCTCTGCTTCACGAGCAAAGGGATAATATCATTGTTGTGAAGCCCGAGGGCAGGCTTAAAAAATACGATGTTGCCCTTTATGTAACCCCTAAAGGAAAATACATTATGCACAGGGTTATCAAGGTTGAAAGCGACCATTATGTTATTATGGGCGATAACCTTATGAAAAAGGAATACATCCCTGATGAAATGATTTGCGGAAAGCTTATCGGCTTTTATAAAAACGGCAAAAGATATATCGACTGCGAAAATTCAAAGCTGTATAAGCTTTATTCACATCTTATCGTTGCGGTTATTCCGTTTAAACCTGCATACTTCTATGTTCGCAGTATTCTTGGTGCGATAAAAAGAAGGGTTAAAAAGTTATTCGGAAAGGGAAAATAAGTGGAAAATAAAGAAAGAAGAAAAATCAAAAAAAGTGATATGCAAACTTTAAAGTGGATTTATTCTATTTGCAGAAGTGAACGCTTTAAGGTTTATCTTCTTATTGTTACAAATATTATTCACGGCGTTTTAACCGTTGTTTTTGCAGGCTTTTCAAAGAAGATTATCGACGCTGCAACCGTTGATAAATCGTTTGAAAAGGTTGTTTATTATGCTTTGATGTTCCTCGGCGTTCTGATTTTTCAGATGTGCTTAAGCCTTCTCAGCAGAAGCACCTCGGAAAGATGCAAGGCGAAAATTGAATGGCATTTAAAGCAGTATATGCTAAAAAGCATTATGAAAAAAGAATATGCAAGCGTAAGCAAATACCACACGGGTGAGCTTCAGAACAGAATGTTCAACGATGTAACCGTTATTTCGGAAGGCTTTACAACAATTCTGCCCAGCGTGCTGTTTTTCCTTGTAAGGCTGTTCAGCGCATTCACATATCTTGTTGTTATAGACAGAATATTTGCACTTGCGTTTTTTGTCGGCGGAATTGCAGTTTTCCTCTGCACTCAGCTTTTCAGAAAAACACTCAAGAGGCTGCATAAGAGCGTTCAGGAAACCGAAGGAAAAACCCGTTCGTTTATTCAGGAGGCAGTAACAAGCCTGCTTGTTGTTAAATCATTTTCGGTTGAGAAGAAAATCGCCGATGAAGCCGACGAGCTGCAGGGTGTGAACTATAAAGCAAAGATGAAAAGAAGGTTTTTCGGAATTGCTGCAAATGCAGGAATAACCTTTGTTTTCAGCCTCGGTTATATTTTTGCAATATCCTATGGTGCATATATGCTTGTTAACGATATAGTAACTTACGGAACGGTTACGGCTATGCTTCAGCTTGTAAACCAGATTCAGTCCCCGTTTGCAGCGCTTTCGGGAGTTATGCCCAAATATTTTGCGCTTATCGCATCTGCGGAAAGACTTATTGAAATAGATTCACTTCCCGAGGAAACAAGCGATAATTCGGCAATAGAAAATCCGCAGGAAGTTTACAATAATCTGAAAAGTATTAACTTCAATAGTATTTCCTTTGCTTACGACAGGGATGTTATTCTTGATAATACCTCGCTTAAGATTGATAAGGGCGATTTTGTTGCGATAATGGGTATTTCCGGAATCGGAAAAAGCACCCTGCTTAAACTTCTTCTCGGTGTTTTCAAGGTAAACGACGGAAATATTGAGCTTGAACTTGAAAACGAAAATATCGAGGTTGACAATAAAACAAGAAGGCTGTTTTCTTATGTTCCGCAGGGCAATTTCCTGCTTTCGGGAACAATCAGAGAAAACTTAACCTTCATTAATGACGAAGTAACCGAGGATGAAATTGCTCAGGCAATCAATATATCGTGCTCGGATTCGTTCATAAACGACCTTCCCGACGGTATTGAAACCGTTATCGGCGAAAGAGGAATAGGTCTTTCGGAGGGGCAGCTGCAGCGACTTGCCATTGCGCGTTCACTGCTTTCAAAAGCACCCGTTATTCTTCTTGACGAGGCAACCTCTGCGCTTGATGAAGAAACCGAAAAACGCTTTTTAACAAATTTAAAGCAGCTTGATAATAAAACCTGTGTTATTGTTTCACACAAGAAGGCTGCGCTTGAAATCTGCAATAAGCATGTTCAGATTATTGATTCAAAAATTGTTGTGGAGGAAAACTGATGCTTTTAACAAGGTGGGGTAAAAATTTATCGGAAACTCCGCTTTCGGAGTATCCGCGTCCGCAATTTGTAAGAGAGAGCTATCTTTCATTAAACGGAAAATGGGGGCTTGCTTTTTCCAAAGAAAAAAGCATTAACAGGAATTTTGAATTTGAAATAATTGTTCCGTTTTCACCCGAGGCTCCGCTTTCAAAGGTTGGAAGAACTCTTGAAAATGATGAATATCTTATTTACAAAAAGGTCTTTGAAATTGAAAAAGGCTTTAATAAGGGCAGAGTCTTTATTAATTTCGGCGCTGTAGACCAGATTGCCGAGGTTTATTTAAACGGCAGCTTTATCGGCTGTCATCACGGGGGATACACCCCGTTTTCCTTTGAAATAACCGATTTTATTAAGCAGGGCGAAAACATTTTAAATGTTATTGCCGAGGATAAATGCGAGGAAAACGAGTATTCAAGGGGCAAGCAGAAAACAAATCGCGGCGGAATATGGTACACAAAGCAAAGCGGAATCTGGCAGAGCGTATGGCTTGAATCAACGCCAAAGGAATATATTAAATCCTTCAGAATAACGCCCGATTTTGATAACGAGCAGGTAAGCTTTGAATTTGAAAATGCTGAAGGCGTTGAAATTCTGATTTACGACGGCGGCGAGCTTATCGCCGATACAACGGATAAAACAATAAAAATTCCGAATTTCAAGGCGTGGTCGCCAGAAAGTCCGTTTTTATACGATGTTGTTTTCAAATTCGGAAAAGACAGGGTTAAATCCTATTTCGGAATGAGGAAGTTTTCTGTCGGCAATGATGAAAACGGAATACCGAGACTGTTTTTAAACAATGAGCCGTATTTCCATAACGGGCTTCTTGACCAGGGCTATTATCCCGACGGATTTTTAACGCCCCCAAGCAATGAAGCACTTGAAAACGATGTAAAAACAATGAAGGAATGCGGCTTTAATATGCTGAGAAAGCATATTAAAATCGAGCCCCTTCTGTGGTATCATTACTGCGATAAACACGGCATAATCGTTTGGCAGGATATGATAAACGGCGGCGGTAAATACGGGCTTGAAGTCAGCGCAATTCCGTTTTTAAATATCAATCTCAACGACTCGGATTATAAGCGCTTCAGCAGAACAAACGAAGAAGCAAGGGCGCTTTATTATAAAGAGCTTAAAGAAATGATTGACGCGCTTTATAACTGCCCGTGCATTGCTATGTGGGTTCCGTTTAACGAGGGCTGGGGTCAGTTCGACAGCAATAAGGCTTATGAAATTATAAAGCAGTGGGATAAAACAAGGCTTGTTGATTCGGCATCGGGCTGGCACGACCAGGGCGAAAGCGATGTTATTTCAAAGCATATTTATTTCACGCCCATAAAGGTTAAAGCAGGCGAGCGCCCCTGGGTTTTATCCGAGTTCGGAGGCTACGGCTATAAGCTTGAAGGACACACCTTCAGTGATAAAATGTTCGGCTACAGAATATATAAATCTGAGAAGAGTTTAACCAAGGCATATAAAAAGCTCTATGAAAAGGTTATAATTCCTCAGATTAAAACAGGTCTTTCAGGGACGGTTTATACCGAGGTTTCTGATGTTGAGGATGAGCTCAACGGACTTATGACCTACGATAGAGAGGTTTTGAAAATAGACAAGGAAGTGCTGCAGGAAATTAACAGTAGAGTGCATTATTGAGTGCATAGTGCATAAGGCATAGTGCATAGTTATCGGGTCTTGCAGACGGCGATTTTATAGAAAGGAATTATTATGAATCAGTTAGAATTAAAAGACGGCATTAAAGCAACAATAAAAACAAACAGAGGGGATATGACCTTTATTCTTCTTCCCGAGGCAGCACCGAAGGCAGTTGAAAACTTCACAACTCATGCGAAAAACGGCTACTACGACGGCTTGATTTTTCACAGAGTTATAAAGGATTTTATGATTCAGGGCGGCGACCCGAACGGCACGGGAACGGGCGGAGAATCCATATGGGGCGTGCCCTTTGAGGATGAACCCTCAATCGATGCAAGAAACTATTACGGTGCGCTTTCAATGGCTAATGCAGGACCGAACACAAACGGCTCTCAGTTCTTCATTGTTCAGGCTAAAAGCGTTCCTCAGCAGCTTCTTGAGCAGATGGAGGAACTCACCGATAACGGCTATCCGAGGGAGTGCATTGATAACTATAAAAGAGTTGGCGGCACACCCTGGCTTGATTTCAAGCACACTGTTTTCGGTCAGCTGATTGACGGCGCAGATGTTCTTGAAGATATTGCAGCTGTGAAAACAGGCATGAGCGATAAGCCGGTTTATGATGTTGTTATTGAAACAATAGAGATTGAAGAATAAATTGTGATTTGTCGAGCAAAGTTTGAAGTTAAGAGTTAAGAGGTAAGAGTGAAGAGTTGAGGGGCTTGCAGCCGGCGATTATATTTTATTGTCCGAGGCGCAAAGCGCCGAGTAACCAACACTTTTCACTCTTCATTCTTCACTCTTCACTGAATTATGATTTATCGCCTCAGCGATAAATCATAATTTATGCTTGCAATTTACAGGCATAATAACTATAATAATTAATCGAATTAATAACACGAGGTGAATTTTATGAATATTAAACCACTTGCAGACAGAGTTTTACTCAAAGCTGTTGACGCACAGGAAACAACCGAAAGCGGACTTATTCTTGCTGCTTCCGCGCAGGAAAAGCCCGAAATTTCAGAGGTTATCGCAGTTGGTCCCGGAACAGAGAAAAATCCGATGACCGTTAAAGTAGGCGATAAGGTTATCATCAGCAAGTATTCGGGAACTCAGGTTAAGCTTGACGGTGTTGAATACACAATTTCCGAAATCAAAGATGTTCTTGCAGTAGTAGAATAAGTGCATAGCTAACAGGAGGAAAAGACGATGGCAAAAGATATTATTTACGGCGAAGAAGCCCGCAAGGCGCTTCAGGCAGGTATTGATAAGCTTGCAAACACAGTTAAAATCACACTTGGTCCTAAGGGACGCAATGTTGTTCTTGATAAGAAATACGGCTCACCGCTTATCACAAACGACGGTGTAACAATCGCAAAGGAAATCGAGCTTGAAAATGCCTTTGAAAATATGGGCGCACAGCTTGTTAAAGAGGTTTCCTCAAAGACAAACGACGATGCAGGCGACGGAACAACAACCGCAACTCTTCTTGCTCAGGCACTTGTAAGAGAGGGCATGAAGAATGTTGCAGCAGGCGCAAATCCGATGGTTGTTAAAAAGGGAATTGAAGGCGCGGTTGAAGCTGCGGTTAAGGCTGTAAAAGAAAACTCACAGGCAGTTAAGGATAACGCAGATATCGAAAGAGTTGCAACCGTTTCCGCAGGCGATAAATATATCGGCTCTCTTATCGCAGAGGCAATGGAAAAGGTTTCGTCCGACGGAGTTATTACTATTGAAGAATCAAAAACCGCTGAAACCGTTTGCGAGGTTGTTGAGGGTATGCAGTTCGACAGGGGATATATTTCACCCTATATGGTAACTGATACCGATAAAATGGAAGCAGTTATTGATGAAGCTATGATTCTTATTACAGATAAGAAAATCAGCGTTATTGCAGACATTCTTCCTCTTCTTGAATCAGTTCTCAAGGCTGGCAAAAAGCTTGTAATCGTTGCCGAGGATGTTGAAGGAGAAGCGCTTCAGACAATTCTTCTCAACAAGCTTCGCGGAACATTTACCTGCGTTTGCGTTAAAGCTCCCGGCTTCGGCGACAGAAGAAAGGATATGCTTCAGGATATTGCAATCTTAACAGGCGGTCAGGTTATCACAAGTGATATCGGACTTGAGCTTAAGGATGCAACAATGGCAATGCTCGGTGAGGCTCGTCAGGTTAAGGTAACAAAGGAAAACACAATTATCGTTGACGGCGCAGGCAACACCGATGAGATTAAATCAAGAATAACTCAGATTAAATCAGCTATAGAAACAACAACATCGGATTACGATAAGGAAAAGCTTCAGGAAAGACTTGCCAAGATGGCAGGCGGCGTTGCAGTTGTTAAGGTTGGCGCTGCAACAGAAACCGAAATGAAGGAAAAGAAGCTCAGAATCGAGGACGCTCTTGCAGCAACAAAAGCAGCTGTTGAAGAGGGAATCGTTGCAGGCGGCGGCGTTGCACTTGTTAATGCAATTCCCGCAGTTGAAGCACTTCTTGACACAGAGGATGCAGATTATAAAACAGGCGTTTCAATAGTTCTTAAGGCGCTTGAAGAGCCCATTCGTCAGATTGCTGCAAATGCAGGTCTTGAAGGAAGCGTAATTGCTGATAAGGTTATCAACAGCGATAAGGGCTTTGGCTACGACTTCGCTGCAAATGAATATGTTGATATGATTAAAGCAGGAATTGTAGACCCTGCAAAGGTAACCCGTTCTGCACTTCAGAACGCAGCTTCGGTTGCAGCAATGGTTCTCACAACCGAAAGCTTAGTAACAGACATTAAAGACCCCCAGGCTGAAGCAGCACAGGCAGCCGCAATGGCAGCTGCAGCTCAGGGAGGCGGAATGTATTAAAAAAGCCCATATGGGCTTTTTTTAATGCAGTTATATCGGGCTTCGTTCAGTTTTTGTTGAATTTAAGACAGATGTATGTTATAATGCTCTTGAAAACATTAAATAAAGGAGAATTGTTATGATTTGCAAACAATGTAAAAATCAGATTAGTGATGACAGCAGCTTCTGCCCCGTATGCGGAGCTCCCGTTGAGGCACAGCCTCAGCCCCAGGCGCAAACACCGCCCCAGGCACCTCCTCCGGTATCACCAGGGATGCCGCCTCAGCAGCCCGTTTACTACAACCCGGCTGATGATTACAGAATTTTAGGCGGATTTCTTAAGGCTGTTGTAATCTTATTAAAGATTGTTGGTCCTATTCTTATGGGAATATCCTTGTTAGTGACGCTTGGAACAAGCATCTACTCAATTATGAAGATACTCAGATATATAAATACATATTCTTATTTGGTTAAGACGATTATTGTACTGATTTTGGGTGTCGCAGATACAGCCTTCGGAATCTTCATTTTATTGAATGTTGGCAGCAAGCTCGAAAAAAGAGATGCGGGTTTTCTGAAATTCTATCAGATGTTCTTACCTATTCAGATAGGCATTGGTTTTATTATAAATCTTATTCAGGGCACAGGAATTGCAGGAAAGCTTGGCACAGCAATTCCATCGCTTGTAATTAGCATAGTTGTATTTGTTCTTTGGAATCTCTACTTTGTTAAATCACTCAGAGTGTATGTATATATGGGCTCTGATGCATATCTCAGAAACAGTATTTTCACAAAAAATGTTCCCGCTCCGGGAACCAGCCCCTATCAGCAGCCGCCTTATCAGCAGCCGCCAACATATAATTAATGAAATTATAGCGCTCGGTTTTGCTTTTGCAAAACCGAGCGCTTATTTATAAATTAAAAAATTAATTGACTTTGTATATTATATATAATATAATTAAGGGGTTAAAAAAGCATTAAAAGGAGTTTTTTCGATATGGCAGCAAAAGTATTTAAAATGACAACTCAGGGCAAGGAGGAGCTTCTTGCAGAACTTGAGCAGCTTGAAACAGTCGGCAGAAACGATATAGCTGAAAAGCTTAAGGTTGCGCGTTCATACGGCGACCTTTCAGAAAACAGCGAATATGATGAAGCAAAATCAGAGCAGGCTAAGATTGAGGCAAGAATCAACGAGCTCAGATATCAGCTTGACCACGCAGTTATCATCGATGCAGGTGAAGCAGGCGGAACATCAAAAAAGAACGTTATAACAATGGGTTCAAAGGTAACCGTTGTAAGAAAAACAGATAAAAAAGAAATCGTTTACGAAATAGTTGGCTTCTCACAGAGCAATCCCTCAGAGGGCAAGATTTCAGATGAAAGCCCTGTAGGAACAGCTCTTATGGGCGCAAAGAAGGGCGACACCGTTGTTGTTGAAGCACCCATCGGTAATATTGAATTTAAGATTAAGGACGTAAAATAAGCTGCGAGTTCCGAGCTTCGAGTTCTGAGTTCAAGGGGCTTGCAGACGGCAATTATAATCGGCGCTTGCGCCCCTAAATTCGTAATTCGTAATTCGTAATTCGTAATTTCGGAAAGGCAATACTATGGCAGGAAAGTTTGAAATAACAAAGCACAGCGACACTGAATTCTCCTTTGAATTCATGGTTGATGAAAAGGTTCTCGGAAAGTCGCCGGTGTTCGATAAAGAAGATGCTTGCAAGAGAGGCGTTAAGGCTGTTAAGAAGAACAGCAGAATGAAGGTTCAGAACGCTATTGCAGGTGATGAAGAAAAAACAAACCCGAAATACCTTGTTGAAAATTGCGGCGACAAGGTTAAATATACCCTCTTCCTTCAAACAGGCGCAGTTGCTCTTGAAGGCGAGGCAGACAGCGAGCAGGAAGCGCTTGAGGCTATTGAAGCTATCGGCAACAATGCTGCCGCTGCACAGATGGCAATGGCAGAGGTTGTTCTCTCTGAAAACGAGCAAAAGCAAATCAGAATAGATAAGCTCAAGGCTCTTCAGGCAGAAGGCAACGACCCGTTTGAAATAACTCTTGCCGAGCAGACCCACCACAGCGATGAAATCAAGGCAAACTTTGATGAGCTTGAGGAAAAAGAGGTTGTTATCGCAGGAAGAATTATGACCTGGCGCGATATGGGCAAGGCTAATTTCATTGATATTCAGGACAGAAACGGCAGAATTCAGGCGTATGTTCGTATGAATGATGTAGGCGAGGATGTTTTCAAGGCATTCAAAACCTGGGATATCGGCGATATTGTTGAAATCAAGGGATTTGTTTTCAAAACAAGAACGGGTGAAATTTCCGTTCACGCAAAGGAAATAAGACTTATATCCAAGTCCCTTCTTCCGCTTCCCGAAAAATTCCACGGTTTAACCGACACAGATACAAGATACCGTAAGCGCTGCCTTGATATGATAATGAATCCTAATGTTAAGGAAACCTTTATCAAGCGTTCAAAGATAATAACAACAATCAGAAATTATCTTGATTCTCTCGGATTTATCGAGGTTGAAACTCCTATGCTTAACCTCATCCCCGGAGGTGCTTCGGCAAGACCGTTCATAACTCACCATAACACACTCGATATGGATATGTATCTTCGTATCGCAACCGAGCTCTATCTTAAAAGACTCATTGTCGGCGGTATGGAGCGAGTTTATGAAATCGGCAGAATATTCAGAAACGAGGGTATGGATGTTCGCCATAATCCCGAGTTTACAACAATAGAGCTTTATCAGGCATTCACCGATTACCACGGTATGATGGATATTGCCGAAAACATAATAAGAAATGCTGCTAAAGCAGTTTGCGACGACCTTCATATAACCTTCAACGGCGTTGAAATAGACCTTGAAACTCCTTTCAAGAGACTTTCAATGATGGATGCCGTTAAGCAGTACAGCGGCGTTGATTTTGCATCCTTTATGGGCGATAACGAAAAGGCAATAGAAATTGCCGGGGAAAAGGATATTGAAATTGAAAACGGCAAGGCAACCTGGGGCGATATTCTCAATTCCTTCTTTGAGGAATTTGTTGAGGATAAGCTCGTTCAGCCAACCTTTATTATCGATTATCCCGTTGAGGTTAGCCCGCTTACAAAGAAAAAGCCCTCTTGCCCTGCACTTACCGAGCGTTTTGAGCTCTTCATTCTCGGCACAGAGTACGGCAATGCTTATTCAGAGCTTAACGACCCGATTGACCAGATGGAGCGTTTCAGAGCTCAGATGAAGCTCAGAGAAGCAGGCGACGACGAGGCTAATATGATAGACAGCGATTTCGTAACCGCACTTGAATACGGTATGCCTCCCACAGGCGGTCTGGGAATCGGAATCGACAGACTTGTTATGCTGCTTACAGACAGCTATTCAATCAGGGATGTATTACTCTTCCCGACAATGAAACCAATAGATTAGTTGCGAGCTCCGAGTTCCGAGTTCAAGGGTCTTGCAGACGGCGATTATAATCGGCGCTTGCGCCCCAAAATTCGTAATTCGTAATTCGTAATTATCGACGAAAGGAGATAAATTATGCGTTCAGATTTAATTAAAGAAGGACCTTCCCGTGCTCCACATCGTTCACTTTTAAGAGCACTCGGAATTGATGAACTTGAAATGAAAAGACCGTTTGTTGCAGTTGTTAACTCAAAGAGCGACTACATCCCCGGTCATATGCATTTAGATAAAATTGCAGAGCAGGTTAAAGCAGGTATCAGAAATGCAGGCGGTGTTCCGTTTGAATTCAACACAATCGGCGTTTGCGACGGTATTGCAATGAACCACAGAGGAATGAAATATTCTCTTTGCTCAAGAGAGCTTATTGCAGACAGCATTGAGGTTATGCTCACAGCGCATCCGCTTGATGCAATCGTTTTTATTCCCAACTGCGATAAAATCGTTCCCGGTATGCTTCTTGCAGCATGCAGACTCAACCTCCCTTGTATTTTTATAAGCGGCGGTCCGATGCTTCCCGGTAAGAGCACCGAAACAAAGAATCATATCGGACTTTCAGAGCAGTTTGAATATGTCGGCTCAAACGCTGTCGGCAAGATGAGCGTTGAAAACCTTGAGGCAACTGCTTTCACAGCTTGCCCCACCTGCGGTTCATGCTCAGGTATGTATACTGCAAATTCAATGAACTGCCTCACCGAGTCAATCGGTATGTCGCTTCCCGGTTCGGGAACCGTTCCCGCAGTTTATTCGGCTCGTCTTCGTCTTGCAAAAATGGCAGGCGAAAGAGTTATGGATTTGCTTAAAGAGGATATTAAGCCTTCGGATATCATCACCGAAAAGGCTATTGAAAATGCAATGAGATGCGATATGGCAATCGGCTGTTCAACAAACACAATTCTTCATCTCACTGCTGTTGCTCACGCAGCAGGCCACGATATCAATCTTGATGACCTCAACGCAATGGGCAACACAACACCTCAGATTTGCAAGCTCAATCCTGCATCATCAGTGTTTATTACCGACCTTAACGATGTTGGCGGAATGCAGAGCGTTATTAAAGAGCTTGCAAACGGCGGACTTATTCATACGGACGCATTAACAGTTAACGGAACTGTTCAGGAAAGAATTGATGCTGCGCGAGAGGCAGACGGCGATGTTATCAGAAAGCTTGATAATCCTTTCTCAAAGGACGGCGGTATTGCAGTTCTTAAGGGCAATCTTGCAGAAGAGGGCGCTGTTGTTAAGAAGGGTGCTGTTGCTCCCGAAATGATGCAGCACAAGGGTCCTGCAAAATGCTATGATTCCGAGGAAGAGGCAATTGAAGCTATCACCTCGGGCAAGATTGTTGAAGGTGACGTTGTTGTTATCCGCTATGAAGGACCCAAGGGCGGTCCCGGTATGAGAGAAATGCTTTCTCCCACATCTGCAATCATCGGTATGGGCCTCGGCTCATCTGTTGCACTTTTAACAGACGGAAGATTTTCGGGTGCAACAAGGGGCGCTTCAATCGGTCATGTCAGCCCCGAAGCAGCAGTTGGCGGTACTATCGCTCTTGTTGAAAACGGCGATGAAATAGAAATTGATATTCCTGCAAGAGTTCTCAGAGTTAATGTAAGCGATGAAGTTCTTGCAGAAAGAAGAGCTAAGTGGCAGCCAAAGCCGCTTGAGCTTACAGGCTATCTTAAGAGATATGCACAGCATGTTACATCAGGTTCAAAAGGCGCAGTTTTTGAGGATGATTAATAAATGGATAAGAACATAAAAGAAGAAAAGTCCCATTCAAGCACCCATCATCATTCGGGTAAAAGCAGCTCATCAGGCAGCAAATCAAAGCATTCATCACATAAAAAGGTGGTTAAGAAAAAGGAAAGGGGAGTTGTTCCCTACATAACCACTCCTTTGGTTTTTGCGCTGATTTCGCTCATTGTTGTGCTTCCGATTTTTCTCGCTTTTACAGGCAATGCCGTTAATTTGGTGCACAAGGTTCAGGAAACACTTGTTATTGACTATAACGACAGAGAAACAAACACTGACCGATTTGACAGTAAATCCGTTACTTACGAAGCTGGCAAAATCGGTTTGTGCGAGAAGGTCGGCGTTTTAACAATAAGTAATGTCGGCATCAAAAGCGATGTTTATTACGGTGTTAACAGAGTTTCGATGAGGGATGGCGTTGGTATTTCAACCGAAAGTGTTTTCGATGGAAACAGTTCATCGCTGAGCATTGCAGGTTATTCAACCAAGGCGTTTAAGGGCTTGAACAATGTTGAAGCAGGCGACACCATCAGCTTTGAAACAACCGATAAGGTTTATGAATATTCGGTTATCAGCAACGAAGTCGGCGCTGTACCTGCAGAGCAGGGCTCATCGGGAGTTTTGATTCTTTCAAGCGATGTAAACTCTAAGGCTTTTTCGGCTTACAGCAGTGAAAAGAGATATGTTGTTGCTGAGTTCAGTTCGGTGAAAGCCGGGAAAGGGGAATAAGTATGGAACAGGAAACAAAGGTTAATACTTCCCAGAATACATCATCACACACTCATTCCTCTCACCGCTCTTCTCCGCACCATTCGCATGGCTCCTCGAGCTACTCGCATCACTCTTCTTCGCATCATTCATCATCGCATCATTCAAGCTCCTCAAGAAAGAAGAAAAGAAGCAAAACCAAATCATACGACAAGCTGAGAACGGTTTTCTCATTCCTTTTATTCCTTTCAATAGCGGTTACATCCGTTTTTGCAGGCTTTAAGGTTTCTGTTTTAAATGAAGAAAAAATTGCTCAGACCTTCACAAGCGTTGAATATGTCAGCGCGCTGTATAACGATGTGCTTGAATTTTCTCAGGACCAGTGCCTGAAATGCGGTATCCCCGACAGCAGAATAAAGGATGTTATATCATATTCAAACATAAGCGAAATTCAGAATGCATATACTTACGGTGTTTTAGGACTCGACGAGATGTATTCCGAATCGAGATATGTTGATATGATTAAAGACCTTAATGAAGATATTGTTAACGCGGTTAAATCAACGATAAAAGAAAACAATATTACTGTTGACGAAAGCCAGAAGTCCGACGGAATGAAAAAGCTTTCGAATGAAATAACGGAGTATTTAACCAAGAAGGTTGAATTTAACTATCTTTCCGATATTATCAGCATAACAAATGTTGGAAATAAGGTGCTCGATGTCGGAATTGTATTATTTGCAATTTTCACGGTTGCATTCCTGCTGTTAACAATTTCATTTTCAGAGAAGAAATACAGGTCTGTAAGAGCAGTTTGCTGTTCGATTTTTGCAGCGTCAATCCTGCATTTATTCTTAGTAATCTTTGTTGGAATAGTTGCAATATTCAAGGATTTGCTTGTTTATCCAAGCTATCTTTGCGATGCAATAATGGGCTATGTTAAGTCGTGCGTTTCAACATTTTTCTTTGAAGGCTTCTGCCTGTTTTTGATAGGCGTTATTCTTTCAACCCTTGCATGGAAAATGAAACGCAATAACGATTAGTTTTAACAGTATATAATCTTATACAGAGGTTTATCATTATGGAAGAGAACAAACAAGAGATTATGGATGAAAGACAAACCATTATTAAGGTTGACCATGTTTCAATGAAATTCAATCTTAATAAGGAAAAGGTTGATAATCTTAAAGAATATATGATAAGGCTTGTTAAGGGCAAGATTGAATACGAAAAATTCGTTGCCCTGGATGATATCAGTTTTGAAATCAAGCAGGGTGACAGGCTTGCAATTCTCGGCTTTAACGGCGCAGGAAAGAGCACCCTTTTAAAAACCATTGTCGGCGTTTATAAGCCAACGGAAGGAACGGTTTATAAAAGGGGCGTTATAGCTCCGCTGCTTGAGCTCGGCGCAGGCTTTGACCCCAACTACACAGGCAGGGAAAACATTTATCTTTACGGCGCAATACTCGGTTATTCACACGAGTATATTGAAAGCAAGCTTGAAGAGATTATTTCGTTTTCAGAGCTCGGTCACTTCATTGAAGTTCCCGTTAAGAATTATTCCTCGGGTATGAGAGCAAGACTCGGCTTCTCAATCGCAACAGCGGTTGACCCCGATGTTCTGATTCTTGATGAGGTTCTTTCGGTTGGCGACGCCAAGTTCAGAAAAAAGAGCCTTGCCAAGGTTCAGTCAATGTTCGATAAGGGCGTAACAGTGCTCTTCGTTTCGCACAATATCGAGCAGATTAAAGCAATCTGCAATAAGGCAATATTGCTTGAAAAGGGCAAAATAATTGCTCAGGGCGATGTTAATGTTGTTGCAGATATTTACGACGAAAAAGTCAAGAAAAAATAAATAAAGCTACAGTTATTAATAAATCCGCCGAGGACATTTAGTCCTCGGCGGATTTGTATTATATTTCAATCGTTTCAAAAACAATGTGTGCGCTCGGTGCGTCCTCATAGAGAATGCCGAGCGTGTTATCGTCAAGCTTAGTAAGGCAGGAATATGCGAAGAAGCCTTCGTTGATTTTAATATCTTCCTTCTGCCATTTAATCTTCTTAATATTACCGTATTTATCGTAAATAAACTCGCCGACGGAAATAACACCGTTTTCTCTTTTTTTGCCCGACGGATGGGAAACAAATATTCTGTTTCCAACGCTTATTGCGTTTTTCTGGCATTTGGGTGCTTTGAATGCGGCTTTCTTTTCTTTAATCCAGGTTATGCCGTTATCGCCCGAAGCACTAACGGGTGTTTTGCCGAATTTCTTAGCTCTGCCGAATGCAAAAATGATTTCATCCTCGCTTTCAACCGCTGTCCATTCATCAATGTTCTCGGTGTACGGCAAACGCCTGTTTCTCTGCCAGGTTTCGCCGTTATCGTCGGAATAAATACAAACGGTGTTTTTAAGTGTGTAAAGCGGAACAATTATTCTTCCTTTTTTGGTAACAAGCGCGCTGCCCGGTGCAATTCCGAGAAAATAACCGTCATCGTCGAAATAAATATCCCTTGTTATATCCTTGCCCTCGCTCCAGGTTTTGCCGCCGTCCGAGGATTTGAAAAGATATACATAGCTTCTTTTAGGTGCTTTAAGCGGAGCGCCGAAGGTTGTTGCCATATCGCTGTCGGATTTGCCCATAGCGCCGTTTAAATATATGTTGCCAACATATTCCTCGCCTTTGTAAAGCTCGCCCAACCCTTCAATACGGTAGGGCGTTTTTGCTTTTTTTGAGTCGATAATTTTGCCGTTATCAAGAACTATGTAGTAATTGCCGTCGCGGTCGTAAACAACGGGATAAATCTTTGAATCAAAGCCCGAAAACGCTGCTTTCTTTTCAAGATATTTCTTATCCATAATTCCTTTGCATTCGGGGAAGAAGGTGGCAAGAAGAACTATATCGCCGTTCTGAGCAACACACATAACGGGGTCGATAAAGAATGCGGTTTTTGAATTATTGTAATCCTTGCTGATTTCCCTTGCAGGAGGGCAGGCAATAAGCTGAACCTCGCTCCAGGTTTTTCCTCCGTCCTCGCTCCTACGGCAAACAAGCTCCATATATCCGTAATCGTTATCGTTTGTTTCCCTGTTACAAACAGCAACAAGCTCCTTGCCTGTGTTAACAAGAGAAGGGATTCTGTAAACCGATTCTTCGCCGAAAAGGCAGGTCTTTTGCATATCGTTCACTCCGTTCTTATTTAGTGGGTAGTGGTTAGTGGATAGTGGGTAGTTTTTATGATTCTTTTTCGCTGATTTTTTCAATCAATGCATTCAGCATTTTAGATATTTCTTCACAAAGGTTTGTGGCATTATTAATTTGCTGTTCAGATAAATAGTTTAATTGAACACATATTAATAATTGGGTCTCCAATTCTCCCAAAGAGCCTCTTGCAATAGATAAAAAGTTGCAGAATTCTTTTGGTGATTTTCTTTTTTGACCCTCTGCAATGTTTGAAGGGATGGATATTACTGCGCGTCTCATTTGAGTTGAAAGGGCATATATCTCTTCTTTAGGCAGTTGCTTGGTTAATGAATAAACATCTGTAACCAGTTTCATTGATTTTTGCCAGACAATCAAATCTTTATAACTTTGTACAGCCATAATATCTCCTTTAAAAACTACCCACTACCCACTATCCACTATCAACTCTTTTATAATTATAGCAAAAAGATATTGAAAATAAAAGAGATTTAGAGTAAAATAATATTGAAAAATAAGTAAAGGAGGATAAGCGATGCTCTGGACTTTAAAAAAAGTTTGGTACAGAATTTATCAAAATGTTTTTAAGGTTGCTATGTGCTTCATGGACTGGAGTGAGCCCGAGCTTCTTGAAGGTGCAGACAGCGTGCTTGAGCTTCCCGCGTTTATTAAAAACAAGGGAATTGAAAAGGTGCTTGTTGTAACCGATAAAGGGCTTATGGGATTGCATCTTCTTGACCCGATGTTCGCAAAGCTTGAAGAGGTTGGCGTTGACTATGTTGTTTACGACGGCGTTCAGCCTAACCCGACAATTCCGAACATTGAGGATTGCAAGGATATGTATATCGAAAACGGCTGTCAGGGAATAATTGCATTCGGCGGCGGTTCTTCAATGGACTGTGCAAAGGCTGCAGGTGCAAGAGTTGTTAAGCCCAATCAGTCAGTTCGTGAAATGCGCGGCTACCTTAAGGTTCTCAAAAAGCTTCCGCCGTTCTTTGCAGTGCCGACCACCGCAGGAACAGGCTCGGAAACAACCGTTGCTGCTGTTGTAACCGATCCCGAAACTCATGAGAAAAATGCTATCAATGATATCTGCCTTCGTCCGAAATACGCGGTGCTTGACCCGGCTTTAACCGTAGGTTTGCCGCCGCACATTACATCGACAACAGGTATGGATGCATTAACTCACGCAGTTGAGGCATATATCGGTAAGAGCAACACAAAATCTACTATACGCTATGCGGAGGAGGCAACCAAGCTTATCTACGATAATCTTGAAAAGGCTTACGCAGACGGAAAGGATGTTGAAGCAAGGGGCAATATGCTTAAGGGTTCATACCTTGCAGGATGTGCGTTTACCCGTGCATTCGTTGGCTATGTTCACGCAATAGCTCATAACCTCGGCGGTCTTTACGGAACGCCCCACGGTCTTGCAAATGCAGTAATTCTTCCCTACGTGCTTGATTGGTACGGCGACGCTGCTTATCCTCAGCTTGCAAAGCTTGCGGATATTATCGGCATCACAAACGATGCTATGTCCGTTGAAGAAAAAGGCAAGGTGTTTATAGCAGAGATAAGAAGAATGAACAAGGCGATGAATATCCCCGATAAATTTGATTTCATCAAGGAAGAGGATATGCAAACCCTTGTTTCCCGTGCTCTTAAGGAAGGTAACCCCGGTTATCCCGTTCCAAAGATTATGAATGCACAGGATTGCGAAAGCGTAATAAGAAGCTTTATGGCTTAATCTTAATAATAAAACTGCTTCGGAGAAATCTGAAGCAGTTTTTTGTACGATAAAAAATCATTCTTTTGGCTGATGTATAAGCTATCTTTGTATGTTATAATTATTATAACTATAATTTAAAAAGGAGTAGTTTTTATGAAAAAGGCATTTAGTATATTATTGGCTGTTGCAATGATTTTCTGTATGTTTTCGGGGTTTGAGGCTTCGGGAGCGGAGGATTACTCAAAGAAGCTTGAAAAATCCGGAAAGTGCGGAAAAAGTGTCAGCTGGAGTTATTCGGAAAAAACAGGAACAGTAACTATTTCAGGAAGCGGCAGCACCTATAATTATGATTATGATGCAGACGGCGGTCTTTATATTTCGGAATCTCCGCTTTCGGCTATCAAGGGAATAAAAAAGGTTGTCGTAAAAGAAGGCGTTACGAGAATAGGAAACTATCTTCTGTGCGGAAATGTTAATCTTGCAAGCGTAACTCTTCCGTCGAGTCTTACTTCCATCGGGTGGGAAGCTTTCACTAAGGCGGGTAAGCTTACAAGTCTTTACATCCCTAAGAACGTTTCGGAAATAAGTCAAAATCCGTTCGGATATTGTAATTCGCTTGCAAGCATCAGAGTTTCTCTTCAAAATGAATATTTTGACAGCAGAAACGACTGCAACGCAATTATTAGAAAAAGCGATGATGCGCTTACTACAGGCTGCAAAAACACAATTATTCCGAATACTGTTCAAATAATTGAAGAATATGCTTTCTACAGATTAAATTCACTTAAATATATAAAAATCCCTAATGGAGTTAAGATTATTTATGCAAGTGCTTTTAACAGCTGCGAAAAACTTGAATATGTTGAGCTTCCCGAGGGGCTTGAAATGATGTCGGGTACTACATTTATCGGAGCAGGTATTAAGCATATAGATATTCCCGAAGGCGTTGAGTATTTAGGATATTACTCATTTGGCTTATGCAAAAACCTTAAGAGCGTTTCAATTCCTGCAAGTGTTATCGATATTAATGACTCGTTCACTTCAAGCAAAAATGTTAAAACAGTTTATTATGCAAGTGAAAAAAGTGATTGGAAAAAAATCGAAATCCTCGATGATGTAATCGGTAAAGTTGAAAATGTTAAGTATAACTCAATAGGCACCTCCGATGTTAATAAGCTGGGCAACAGAACCTATACGGGCAAAAGCATCTATAAAACAATAAATGTTGAAAAAGACGGCGTAACTCTTAAAAAAGGAACCGACTATAAGGTTTCATATTCAAACAACAAGAATGTCGGAACTGTGGTTGTAACAATAACAGGTATCGGCAATTATTCGGGCAAGGTAATCAGACTGTTCAGAATTAATCCGAAGGGAACAAGCATTAAAAAAATAACAAGCCCGAAATCAAAGCAGCTTAAGGTTGAATGGAATAAGAAAACAACTCAGACAACGGGCTATGAAATTCAGCTTGCAACAAATTCTTCATTTACAAGCAATCTTAAAACCGTAAGTGTTTCATCGTATAAAACGGCAAGCAAAACGGTTACGGGTCTTAAATCGAAAACAAAATACTTTGTTCGCATAAGAACATATAAGGTTAAAGATTCAATGAGATATTATTCATCATGGAGCTCGTACAAAACATATAAAACAAAATAAACAAAAGGCTTCGGAGAAGCGCGACCGTCCTGAAGGACGGAAGGGCAAATCCGAAGCCTTTTTTAGCAGTTAGCAGTTAGCTTTTTTCTTCTTCATTTTTATTAACTATAAATTCGTGAACTCTGTCTGCAAGCTCGCCGTGGAGCTTGAATTTTGTTGAGAAAATAATAAGTGAAATCGCAATAAGTATTGCAGGAGCGCCGAAGGCTATAAAGCCGATGGCGTTTTTTGTTGTTTCATTTATCTGCTTTGATGCGCTTGTTATCTGCTCGTTGTAGTTAACAAGTCCGAGTCCGCCAAAGAGAATTATCGTCTGAATTGTGTATGCCATCTTCTGAAGGAAGCCCTTCATAGAGAAGGTTATACTTTCGTTTCTTTCACCGTTTTTGTATTCGCCGTAGTCAACTATATCTGCAAGGAAAACCGTTTGCGAAACGAACATTGAAGCAATACCCGTTGACGAAACAATATATGCAATATCAAGCGCTATTGTTATCTTTAAAACAGGTCCGAAGATAAACATAAGAATATATCCGAGAATTGTTGCCGAAAGCGAAATCTGATATATTCTCTTTTTATCAAGCCATTTTGAAAGAATCGGGATAACAAGGAGTCCCAAAACGGAACCAACCGCGCCGATTAGCTGGAAGGTGGATTGCGCTTCGCCGTCGCCGATAACATCGTTGAAATAGTAAACGGCAGTACCTGAGGTTAAGTACCAACCAGCATTTGAAAGCATTGCAAATAGCATAAAGATAACAAGCTGGTCGTTATTCTTGAGTACCTTAAAGATTTTGGTGAATGAGAATTTCGACTTTTTATTATTGTTCGTTTTCTTTTCCTTTGTTGATAAAACGCAGATTGTTGAGAACAATACAAGCGCAATCGCACATATACCTGCCCAACGGGAAAAACCGCTTGCGCTGTAGCCTTTATCGGTTTTATTGACGCCGTCTGAAAGTAGCGGAAGGATTTTTGGAGTTAAAACGGTAATAATTCCCTGACCGAGACCCGAGAAGGTTCGTGCAACGGTGGAGACAATATTTCTGTCGTCGGGGTCGGAGGTAAACGAGGGAATCATACTCCAGTAGGGAATATCAGCCATTGTGTTCGTCATACCCCAGAGAATATACATAACCGCGATATAGATATAGAGCTTTTTTAAAGCCATACCAAAGGATGTGAATAGCAAAAACAGAACCGCGGCGTTACAGATTGCGCCTATTATTATCCACGGGCGGTATTTGCCGTGCTTTGTTTTTGTGTTGTCAACAATAGTTCCCATCATCGGGTCGTTGATTCCGTCCCATATTCTGGCAATGGGTGTGAGCAAAAGCAGAAATGCTTCCTTAAGTCCTAAAACGCTTGAAAGATAGTAGCTCAGAAATGAATAAAAGAGTCCGTAGCTCAAATCAAGCCCGATGGCTCCTATTCCGTAGCCGATTTTTTGGCTCCAGGTTGTTTTTTGTTCCATATTCTTTTTCCTTTATATATAGATTAATTACATAATATCATATTGTGCGCCAATATACAACAAAAGCATAAAAAAGTAAGAAATTACAATTCTATTACAATTCCCCTCAAGCCTATAAAAGTCTTGACAATGGGGTTTTTGCCCTATATAATATAAGCAAGTGGTGAGAAATCCCATAAAATTCAACCAAAATCCCATAAAAAGATATGGGGTTTAGGTTATATTCTGCTTTTTACCCATTTTTGAAAGGAGGCGAGAGCATGGAAGATTATTTTGTTGGACATAAAATTCATAAGATAGACAACAAGGGAAGAATCTCAATCCCTGCAAATATGCGTGCAGGCTTGGGACAGGAATTTATTGCTTCCCGCGGATTCGGAAAATGTATTGCTCTCTTTCCTCTTGAAGAATGGAACGCTTTTTTGCAGAGAATACACGACGATGTAAGCCAGAGTGACAGAAAGCAGCTTGAATTCTTCTTCCTTGCAAATGCGGAAAAGCTCAGCCTCGACGGTCAGGGCAGACTTCTTCTTAATGAAAACCTCAGACGCCAGGCAGCTCTTATCGATGAAGATAAAGCAGAGGTTTTCGGAAACAACAGAAGAATTGAAATCTGGAACAGCGAGCTCTTTGCTCAGCAGCTTAATGCAATCAACGAAGCTGATGTTGAAAGCATTCTTGATAAATATGGAATTTAATCACAAAAGTGTTTTATTCGATGAAGCAATCGAATCGCTTAACATAGACGAAAATAAAATAATTCTCGACGGAACCGCAGGCGGCGGGGGACATTCCTCCGAAATAGCAAAGAAAGCAAAGCTTCTGATTGCGGTTGACCAGGACCCCGATGCAATTTCGGTTTTAAACGAAAGGCTCGGCAAGCTTGAGAATGTTAAAATTGTTCAAAACAATTTTGAAAATATCAAAGAGATTGTTTATGAGCTTGGTATCGAAAGGATTGACGGCGTTCTTCTCGACCTCGGCGTAAGCTCGTTTCAGCTAGATACGGCTGAGAGAGGCTTTTCCTTCCACCAGGATGCCGAGCTTGATATGAGAATGAGCAAAAGCGGACTTTCGGCTAAGGATGTTGTTAACACCTACAGCGAAGAAGCCCTTGCAGATATTCTTTTCAGATACGGCGAAGAAAAATTTGCAAGAAAAATTGCAAAAAACATTGTTGAAGCAAGAGAAACAAAACCGATTGAAACAACCTTTGAGCTTGTTGAAATAATTAAAAAATCCTATCCTCAGAAGGCTATGAGGGACGCGCACCCTGCGCGAAAAACCTTTCAGGCAATAAGGATTGAGGTTAACGCAGAGCTTGAAAGGCTTTCAAAAACTCTTGACGATGCGCTTGAATGCCTCGGCAGCGGCGGAAGAATTTCGGTTATAACCTTCCACTCGCTCGAGGACAGAATTGTTAAAGAGCGCTTTGCAGAATGGGAAAACCCCTGCACATGCCCGAAGGAATTTCCGGTATGTGTGTGCGGAAATAAACCGCTCGGAAAAAGAGTTTTCAAATCAAAATCGCCGAGCGAAGCAGAATTGAAAGAAAACCCGAGAGCGAGAAGCTCGAGGCTCAGAACTTTTGAAAAGTATTAAATTCTAACACCTTCCCCTTGAGGGGAAGGGGGACCGCTTGCGGTGGATGAGGTGTGTTGTTTTTACGACAAAACGCCGTAAGCAGTCAAAACATAAAGCCACCTCATCCGTCTGCTCCAAGTATTCGCAGACACCTTCCCTTGGAGCGGGCGCCAGACCCTCTGTCAGCTACGCTGACATCTCCCTAACAGGGAGTGCCTCAAGGGGAAGGCTTAATAGGTTTAAATGATTTTATTGGAGGTGATATCGGTGACAAATACAAATGATTTCAGACAGTATTCCTTCAGAAACGACACTTCGTATCTGATAGAATCGTTCAGCTACAGCAAAGCTTCCCACGCTCCCAAACTCAGACCGAAAGAGGACGAAGGCTTAAAGGTTCACGAGGGCGGTGCAAAGCTTAAGAATAAATCGCAGTTAAAGGCAGAACAGAAGGCATCATTAAGAAAAATGATTATTGTTGTTTCAGTTGCCGTTATCAGCCTGCTTATGATAGGACTTGCACTTCATTCGTTTGCTGTGAAAAACGAATTAACCCGTCAGATTCAGTCAACACAAACAAATATTGCTAATGCAAACAGCGAAAATATTAGCCTTCAGAGTCAGCTTGATGCACTTGTTTCAATCAGCACGATTGATAAATACGCGGTTGAAGAGCTTAATATGACCAAGGTTAAATCAAATCAGATTAAGTATATAAATGTCGAAGAATATAAAAATGCGAAGGAAAACGAACAAAACCAAACAAAAAGTAATAATAACAAATAATAAATCGTAACATTTTATGAGACTTCTCACGAAGTCTCTAAAACTGTTTATATGGCAAGAAATTAAAAGCCTCACAGCTTCCCCTCGATGGGAAGGTGTTAGAAAAAGTATTCAAAGGGGTGACAGTATGGAAAAGAAGTTTAAAAAGGGTATGCTAAAAAGAATACTGATTTTTGCTTTAGCTGTTGTCTTTTTGTTTTGCGTGGACGGCGGAAGAGTTTTATACCTTCAGACCTTCCGAGCTGATGAGCTTGCAGAGAAGGCGCAGTCGCAGCAGCTTTCAGATACCGAAGTAACCGCAATGAGAGGAACTATTTATGACAGCGAGGGCAATGTTCTTGCACAGTCCGCAACTGTTTGGAATATCTTTATCGACCCGAAGAATATAGATGATGAAAAAGAGAGAAATCTTATTGTTGATAATCTTGCAGAGCTTCTGAAATTCGATGAAAAACAAAAAGAGGAGCTCTATGAGAACTCCAAAAAAGAATCAAGATATGTTGTTATCGGCAAAAAGGTTGAAAATGATATAAAGGAAGCCGTTGCAAAGTTTTCCGCAGAGAATAAGGAAACGGATGTTATCGGCTTTGAGCAGACAACGAGAAGATATTATCCGCATAATTCGCTTGCATCCGCGGTTATCGGCTTTACTGGAAGCGATAATCAGGGCTTAATGGGTGTTGAAAGCTATTATGAGGAGGAACTCAAGGGAACAAACGGAAGAATTGTAACCGTTAAGGACGCTAATTCAAACAAGCTGCCTACTGACTATGAAACCTCTATTGAAGCAATGGACGGCAACTCGCTTGTTTTAACAATCAATCAGACTGTTCAGTATTATCTTGAAAAGGGTCTGAGAACAACGATGGAGGAATATAAGGCAAAGGGCGCATACGGAATTGTTATGGATTGCAACACTGGCGCAATTCTTGCAATGAGCTCAATGCCCGATTTCGATTGCAACGACCCCTATGCAATCACATACAAGAAAACCAAAAAAGAATTAAATAAAATCAAGGATAAGGATGAAAAAGCCGAGGCACAGAGCCTTGCAATTCAGAATCAGTGGAGAAATTTCACCGTTTCAGATACCTATGTTCCGGGTTCGGTTTTCAAAACCTTTATGGCAAGCGCAGCGCTTGAAGAAAACATTGTAACGCTCGACACATCGTATAACTGCACGGGCTCAATTCAGGTTAAGAATTACAGAATGCACTGCCATTATCATCCCGGTCACGGAACACAGAATTTAACTCAGGGACTTGAAAATTCCTGCAACCCGTTTTTCATCACAATCGGTCAGAAAATGGGCGTGCACACATATTTCAAATACTTCGATGCCTTTGGATTCACACAGAAAACGGGCGTTGATTTGCCGGGCGAAGCAATGTCGCAGTATTACCGCGAGGAGCAGTACGGAATAGTTGAGCTTTCCTCTGCATCCTTCGGTCAGACCAACTCAATAACTCCGATTCAGGTTGTTTGCGGACTCAGCGCGATTGCAAACGGCGGAACGCTTCTTAAGCCCTATGTTGTATCCGAAATCAAGGATGCAAACGGCAACACTGTTAAGAAGACTCAAAAAACAGAAGTTAGAAGAGTTATCAGCGAAGAAACCTCTGAAAAGGTCAGAACAATGATGAAAGCCGTTGTTGATGAAGGTACGGGTAAAAACGGTTATGTTGCAGGCTACAGAGTCGGCGGTAAAACGGGAACATCAACAAAGCTCGGTGAATCAAAAGAGGGCGAAAGAACGAAATACATCGTTTCATTTGCCGCAATAGCTCCTGCAGACGACCCGAGAATTGCAATGCTTATAATTATGGATGAGCCCAACGAGGATTTGGGCGGCGGCGCACTTTGCGCACCCATAGCTGCTCAGGTTATTGAGCAGGCACTTCCCGTATTGAATGTTGAGCCTAAATATGATGAAGATGAAATGAAAAACCTTTCATTCCAGACACCCAATGTTATCGGAAAAAATGTTTCAGCTGCAACCAAAACCCTTGAGGATAAAGGTCTCAGATATAAGGTTGTTGGCGAGGGAGATAAGGTTATTAACCAGTCGCCAAGCTCAAATGTTAATGTTCCTGCAAAGGGAATGGTTGTTTTATACACCGAAAAGGGAGATAAGAAAACGGTTAAGGTTCCCGATTTCACAGGTCTTACCATCAGCGAAGCGAATCGGCTTGCCGCTGAATCAAATCTGAATATCGAAATCAACGGAAACAACCTTTCAATATCAAGCGTTATGGCATACCGTCAGTCGATAGACGACGGCTCAAAGGTTGATATGGGCTCGGTTATAACCGTTTCGTTTAAAAACACAAATTCAGTGCTCGATTAATTACGCGTTACTGTATAATTGAAAATAACGGAGGCACATTATGAAGTTAAAGGAAATACTTGCAAATATAGATGTGAAAAATGAATATTCTGATAAAGAGGTGATTAATGTAACCTCTGATTCCCGTCTTGTTGAAGAAGGTTTCCTTTATGTTTGCATAAAGGGCGCTTCCTTCGACGGACACAGCGTTGCTGAAAAAATGCTTGAAAAGGGCGCTGCGGCAGTTGTTTGCGAAAGAGATTTAGGACTTGAAAATCAGATTATTGTTGATGACACAAGGGCAGTTTATTCCCCCATATGTGCAAACTTTTTCGGCAATCCTGCAAACAGCCTTAAGCTTATAGGCTTAACGGGAACAAACGGAAAAACAACAACAACCTTTATAATCAAGCAGATTCTTGAAAACCTCGGCAAAAAGGTTGGTCTTATAGGAACTGTTCAGAATATGGTTGGCAGCGAAATATATCCTGCCCACTACACAACACCCGACCCGTATGAATTGCAGTCGCTTTTCAGAAAAATGGTTGATGCAGGCTGTGAATACTGTGTTATGGAGGTTTCCTCGCAGGCGCTTGCACAGGGCAGAGTTGCAGGAATTCATTTCGAGCTTGCAGCATTCACAAATTTAACTCAGGACCATCTTGATTACCATAAAACCTGGGAAAACTACTTTGGTTCAAAACGCATTCTGTTTGAAAACTGCGATATTGCAATAACTAATATCGACGATAAAAACGGACTCAGAATTGTTGAGGGCTTGCCCTGCAAGGTTAAAACCTATTCGGTTGATAACAATAATTCCGATTTCACCGCAAGAAATGTTTGCTTCTCGTCGGACGGCGTTAAATATGAGCTTGTAACAGACAGAATAGGCAGAGTTCAATGCCCGATTCCGGGAAGATTTTCGGTTTATAATTCACTCTGCGCCGTTTCGGTTGCAATAGCTCTCGGCTTTGATTTTGAAGATGTTTTAAGAGCGGTTGCAAAGTGCTCGGGCGTTAAGGGACGCATTGAGGTTGTTCCGACAGAAACCGATTACACCGTTATTATAGATTACGCACATTCACCCGACGGACTTGAAAATATTATTTCTTCACTCAGAGAAATCTCAAAGGGAAGAATTGTTACTCTTTTCGGCTGCGGCGGCGACAGAGACAGAACAAAGCGTCCGCTTATGGGCGAAATTGCCGCAAGGCTTTCGGATTTCTGCGTTGTAACATCGGATAACCCGAGAAGCGAAAAGCCTGCCGATATTATTAACGATATTCTTGAGGGTATGAAAAACACAAAGACTCCCTACAAGGTTATTGAAAACAGAAAAGAAGCTATTGAATGGGCGCTTGAAAATGCAAGGGAAAATGATATCATTCTTCTTGCAGGCAAGGGACACGAAACCTATCAGATTTTAAATGACGGAACAATTCATTTTGATGAAAGGGAAGTAGTTTCGGAATATTTCAATAAATAGATTGAAGCTTGTTCAGAATTTCCGATAATAAAAAGGATGGATAAATTATGGAAAGTATTATGGTTATAATAAGTATTGTAATTGCCTTTGGTATAACGGCAGGTCTAGGATTTATTATTATTCCGTGGCTCAGAAAGCTTAAGTTCGGACAGACGATTCTCGACATCGGTCCTTCATGGCATAAATCTAAGCAGGGAACACCCAATATGGGCGGAATTATGTTTATTATCGGCATAATTTCATCCTTCATAATCACTGCTGTAATTTTTCACTTCAGCGGCGGCAATCTTGAGGGTGTTTACACAAATCCGCTCAATAAAGCAAATAAAAGCGATTTAGTTCTTCTTATTGCAGGGCTTTGCCTCGCTCTTGGATGCGGAATTGTTGGCTTCACCGATGATTTTATCAAGATTAAGCTTAAGAGAAATGAAGGCTTGTCCGCAAAGCAGAAAACCGCAGGTCAGCTCCTTATGACCGTTGGTTATGTTTTAACCCTCTGGCTTTCTCATAACACAACCTGGACCATTCCATTTTTAGGAAATGTTAATTTTGAAAAAAACATTTTCACAGGCGTTATTTTCTGGCTTGTTTCAATTTTCATTATCTACGGAACGGTTAACTCGGTTAATTTAACCGACGGTATCGACGGACTTTGTTCAAGCGTAACCGCAACCGCTGCAATAGCATTTATAATCTGCGGTTCACTCTTAAAATATGCAGGTCTTGAAATACTTGCAGGCGCACTTCTCGGCGGTGTTTTCGGCTTCCTTTGCTGGAACTGGAACCCTGCAAAAACCTTTATGGGCGACACAGGCTCGCTCTTCCTCGGAGGTATGATTGCAGCTCTCGGCTATGCAATTAAATGCCCGATTCTGCTTCTTCCGATGGGAATTGTTTATGTTTGCGAAACAATGAGCGATGTTATTCAGATTGGCTATTTCAAACTGACTCATGGCAAAAGAGTTTTCAAAATGGCACCCATTCATCATCATTTTGAGATGTGCGGATGGAAGGAAAAGAAAATCTGTGTTATATTCTCGCTTGTTAACGCAATCGGCTGCGCAATCGGCGTGCTGCTTGTAGCCTACGGCTATTAAATAGAGCGGAATGTTGAGTTTATGGTGGCGCGCACGGCATTATAGATTATTTGTCCGAGCGAAGCGATTAACCTTAACTTCAAACTCAACATCCGGATTTAAAACTAATTTAAAAGAGGTGATAAATATGTCAGACAAACTTGAGCCCCCGAAGAGAAGCTATAGGAATGAAGCTCCTGAAGCAAAACCGAAGGGCGAAAGCAAAATAATTAAAAAGAACAGAGCATTTTCCTTCAATAAATCTGATATATTCACTCTCGGTGGAATGGATATTCCGTTTTTTGCGCTAACAATTGCGCTGCTTACAATCGGACTTGTGATGCTTTTCTCTGCATCATATCCATATGCACTTCAGCATAAAAGCGATTCATACTATTTCTTCAACCGTCAGCTTTTGTTTGCAGTTGCAGGCGTTGTTGTAATGCTTGTTGTATCAAAACTTAATTATAAGCTGCTCAAGCTGATACTTAATCCGCTTTTTGTTGTAACAATTCTGCTTTTGATAGTCGTGCTGTTTTATCACACAAATAACGGCGACTTCAAAAGATGGATTCCGATAGGCCCCATAACCCTTCAGCCTTCGGATATAGCAAAATTCACACTGATTCTTGCAATGTCGTATTACTGCGCTAAGAATTATAAAAAAATGAAAAACTTCATCGACGGCATCGTTTATCCGTTGATAATGATTGCTGCTTTCTGCGGACTGATATTCTTAGAGCACCATCTTTCATGCACAATTCTTGTTTTCTGCATAGGAGCAACAATTATGTTCTGCGCAGGAAGCGATATGAGGCTTTATATTGTCGGACTGGGAATAATAGTCGCGGTTATTTTGGTTGTTATCTTTTATCCGCAGGTTCTTATGGACTATGCAGGAAACCGAGTTGAAGCGTGGCTTAATAAAGATTTTTCACCCCAGGATATGAGATGGCAGACAAATAACTCGCTTTATGCAATAGGCTCGGGAGGACTCTTCGGAGTAGGGCTTGGCAATTCAAAGCAGAAGTTCTTATATGTTTCAGAGCCTCAGAATGACTTTATTTTTTCGATAGTTTGCGAGGAGCTCGGCTTTATAGGCGCAGCAGTTATAATTCTTCTGTTTGCTTTGCTCTTCATCAGAGGTATTCAGATTGCAATCAAGTGCAAGGACAGATTTGCATCGTTCATCGTTATTGGTATAGTATCGCAGGTTGCGGTGCAGACAATACTGAATATTATGGTTGTAACAGACACAATCCCGAATACGGGAATTGCGCTTCCGTTCTTCTCATACGGCGGTACGGCAATTTTAATGCTGCTGTTTGAAATGGGCGTTGTGCTTTCAATATCAAGAAAATCAAATCAGAAAAAAGTATAATTTTAGTGGTCAGTGGTCAGTGGACAGTGGTCAGTTTATTGGTGCTGCGCACGCTGATTATAATGTATATTTTTATAAAGGTAAAAGCTATGAAATTTTTATTTGCAACGGGCGGAACAGCAGGTCATATCAATCCTGCTCTTGCTGCAGCACAGTATATCAGAGAAACTTATCCCGATTCAGAGTTCCTTTTTATCGGAACAGCGGACCATATGGAAGCAAGGCTTGTTCCTGCTGCAGGCTTTGATTTTAAAACCATTGAAATAAACGGCTTCAGACGCTCGCTTTCCCCATCTGCGTGCGTGCATAATGTTAAAACCGTTTTCAGAGTTTTAAAATCAGAGAAGGAAAGCAAAAAAATAATTAAGGCTTTCAAGCCCGATGTTGTTATCGGCTTTGGCGGATATGTTTCGGGTCCCGTTCTTGACGAGGCAGTTAAGCTCGGCGTGCCCTGCTGTATTCACGAGCAGAATGCATATCCGGGTATAACCAATAAACAGCTTGCAAAAAAGGTTGACAGAGTTATGTTAACCGTTGAGGATGCAAAAAAGCATATCGAATGCAAAAATGAGCCTGTTATAACGGGGCTTCCCGTAAGAGGCGAAATCCTTGCTAAAAACAGGGAAGAGGCAAGAAAAGAGCTTGGCATTCCCGACGGCGCAATGCTT
>SVQE01000015.1 GCA_015065505.1 Oscillospiraceae bacterium | reverse complement strand
GAACTGCCGAACGGTCAAAATTTGTCGGCGCTCCAAGCCGAAACAAATTTTGGGAACCGTTGGTCGGATGGTCGTTATAATTTTGGCACCGTTCTGTAGATGGCATATGATTTGGGAGAAAGCTCCAGTGGAGCTTTCGATAGTTGAGAAGAAAGTCCTGTTACTCGCACCATTAAACAAAGGATACCCTTGGGGCACCCGACATAAATAGGGTTAGGTTTTGGCTTTGTCCTTTTGCCCCTAAAAGCATTAAAAACCGCTTGAATACGCAAGTATGCAAGCGGTTTTATAATCCTTTTATGACCTAAAATTACTTTGCCAAAACTGCAAAGCACCCTAAAATGAGCAGATTTTTTGTTAGAATAAGGCATAAAATCAGGTTAAGGCTTGACGCCTTGACCTGATTTTTAACGCAATTATAGCGAAAAATATGCCATTTTAGGGCTAACCATATTTATGTTGGATGCCCCTTGCGGTATCCTTTTTCAATTATTATTAAAAATCTGTAAGATTTTACCACTTTGAAAGTACATACATATGGAGAATGATACTAATAAAGAAAGAAGGGGTAAAATGGACGAATTATATTTAATGCCGTTAAGTGAGGACGACGAGGAAGATATAAGTAAAATAATTATTTCAAATGTTCCCGATTTATCAAACAAAAAGGAAGAAAATAAGGAATAGGGAAGGCATTCGGAAAGATAATCCGAAGCCTTGTTTTTTAGAAAAATTAAGTTTTTTGAAAAAATGTGTGACAAATGCTATAATATTCGGGACTATTATAATGAGACGGCATATATTATGCTTAGGCATTAGGGAATCGAACCCAGTATTTGTGAAAAAGGGACGGGCAAAACCTTGCTGGGTTCGAATCCCTAATGCCTAAAGGATGATGAAAAGGAGTGATGTTATTTGGTGAAAACAGTTGATGTTTCAAACATGGACGCTGAATTTACAGTTGCATACAGCTCTTATTATCCTTTTATTGTTAAATACTGCCAGGTTAAGCTCGGCGGCAGTATTGATGATGCTGAGGAATGCGCTCAGGAGACTTTCTTTATTCTTTACCGCAAATATCGCAATAATGTTAAGATTGAAAACCCGAAAGCCTTTTTGATTAAAACGGCAAACTACATAATTCTAAAAAAGCTTTCTTCAAAGCATTCCGACACCGTGTATATTGATGAGGTTAAGAGTGAAATTGCAGAAAATGATACATCCGAAATCCGTTTCGGGAATGTTGAATATAATGAGCTTGTTGAGTTGATTAAGAATAAGCTCGGTGAGCCCGATAAAACAATATTCATTCTTCGATATATTGAAGAACAAAGCCTTAAGGAAATATCCGAAAAAACAGGGCTCAGCATAACAAACATAACAACGCGGATGACTCGTTTCAGAACGAAAATTCGCGACGAAATCAATAAGTGGAGGGGGTAAGAAAATGAAAAATCGTTTTTTGGAAGAATTCGAAAGCGGCGAAGTGTTTGCATCGGAGCTTAAAGAAGAAATCAATAGAATATTGAACGAAGAAAGCGAAAAGCCCGAAGCTGAAATGGATTTGGAATTGATAAGCGATTGCGTTGACGCGCTGGCATATCTTAATGAATACGAAGAACGCGAAGCGTTTCTTACTCAAAAAACCGTTAAAGGCTTTAATAAAAAGCTTAAGCTTTCAAGGCTGGCAAAGGGCTTTGGAACTGCTGTTGCCGTGCTTGTTATTGCGCTTGCCGTTGTTTTTATTAACAACACCTTTAACCACGATTCCTTCGTTGTTCCCGAGGAAACCGCTTCATCGGTGCAGGCATCTGTCAACGGCGAAAGCACATTAAAGGAAACTACAACAAAGAATCCCGATGAAAGCCAAACAAGCGCTTCAAACCGCGTTGCGGCAAAAAGAAAAACAAAGAAGAAACCAAATAATAAGAAAGAGGAAACAACCGAAGAAAAGCAGGAAGAAGAGGTAACAGAAGAAACAAGCAAAAAGAGTGAAAAAACAACCGAAGATGCGGACGATTCGGATGAAACCACAACCGAAACAACAACCAAATCAATAAAAATAAACAAAAAGCTTGTATCTATAAGCGGAAGCTTCGGCGGCGAATTTAAAACTGTTTACAGAGTTGGCGAACGCTTTGATTCAAGCGGTTTAGAGGTTGTTGCGGTATACAGTGATAAAACCACTAAAAGCATTCCTCTTGATAACTGCTCGATAAGCGGTTTCAGCAGCGCAATGCCCGGAACAAAGAATGTTACCGTAAGCTATAAGGGCAAATCGTTTTCTTTCAGAGTAACCGTTCGTTCATCGGCGAATTAAAAGGGAGGATTAATCCTCTCTTTTTTTTGGTGACATAAAACAGGCGATGTGATATAATAAAACAAAGATTTGATTTTTTGGAGTTAAAGGCATTATGATAAAGCTTTATTATGTTGAAAAAGGGGAGGGCGAGCCCTTAATACTGCTTCACGGCAACGGCGAGAGCAATGAAATATTTTCAAAGCAGATAGAAGGATTTGAAAAGCATTATAAGGTTATTGCGCCCGATACACGCGGTCACGGAAAAACGCCACGCGGTGAAAAGCCCTTCACGCTTAATCAGTTTGCCGATGATTTATATGATTTTATGCTTGAGCATAAAATTGAAAAAGCGCATATTCTCGGCTTTTCAGATGGCGGTAATATCGCTTTGCTCTTTGCATTAAAACATCCCGAAAAAATCAACAAGCTTATTTTAAACAGCGCAAATTATAACCCGAACGGTTTGAAGGAATTCTTTAATTTTACGCTTAAAATCCGTTATCTTTTGCTTAAGCTCGGCAAAAGCAGCGAGAAGAAAAATCAGAAAAACGAGTTTCTTTCGCTTATGATTAACGAACCCGATATTTCGGAGGAAGAGCTTAAATCAATTAATGTGCCAACGCTTGTTATTGCAGGCAAAAAGGATTTAATCAAGAAAAAACATACCGAAAAAATCGCCGAGCTAATTCCTGATTCAAAGCTTGTTTTCATCAACGGAAACCACGCCGCTGCAAGAATTAATCCGAAGGAATTCAACAGGGAAGTGCTTGCATTCTTAAAATAATATAGGTTTTTTCACTTTTTCCTTGCAATATTTACATTTAAGAGTATAATATTATATGTTAATAATTTGTATAGATACGATTAAGGTGATAATTTGAAATTTTTCGTAATAGCAATAATAGTAGTATTCAGTATTGTTTTACTGCTCGGTGTGCTTTACATAGTCGACAAGATTCTAAGAAAAAGAAATGTTGAGCGGCACTACACCTTTTATTCCTTCGAGCAGGAAGATAAGCACGGCTACTCTTTGGATGATGACAATAAAAAGCATGTTTACTATGCGCTTAAAACGGGCGAAGAAGATAAATGTGCTGTGTATAAATTTGTGAACGGCAAAACAAAAAGCGCCCACAAGCACAGAATTTCAGGTCTCGGAACAAACACACAGGCACCCAATTTTTCAAAGAAATCGTTTTTATTCGATAATGTTGATATTTGGGATTATCTTAAAAAATACAGGATAACCGTTGGGGCAACCATTATTGATAACAACATAACAATGTATAAAATACATTCCGACGGTCAGCCGATTGCTTTTGCTAAAAAAAGAAAGTCTAAAACCAAGAATTCAAAGCCTGTTTATTCTCTCAGAACATACGAGAAAAAGCTTGATTTGATATTTATTACTCTCTTTGCAATCGCAAGAACAGAGAAAACCGAAAAAACCGAAAAGGCAGAAAACTAAAAGAGTGTTGACAATCAGTCAACACTCTTTTTGATTTGCAGTGATTTTTAATTTATAATTTTATCGTTTCTGTCGTATGCTTTTCTTATTTCTTTTCCTCTTTTACATACCTTCTCAAAAGCACAACCGTCTCTAAATGCCTTGTGAAAGGAAACATATCAACGCCCTGAATTTTTTCAACCCTGTATTTTCTATTAAGCGTCTTCAAATCCCTTGCAAGTGTTTCGGGATTGCATGAAATATAAACGATTTTTTCGGGTTTGAGTTTAAGCAGTGATAAAAGAAATTCCTTGCTTGCGCCTGCTCGTGGCGGATCCATAAAAACAACATCAAAATGCTCTTTTTCCTTTGCTAAATCATTGATGAGCTTAGTTGCGTCGGCTTCAATAAAGAAAATGTTTTCGGCGCCATTTCTTTTGGCGTTTGAAACAGCGTCCTTAACGGCGTTTTCATTAAGCTCAACACCAAGCACCTGTTTTGCCGATTTTGATGCAATAATTCCTATTGTTCCCGTTCCGCAGTATGCGTCAAACACCGCTTCTTTGCCCGTAAGTCCTGCAAAGTCTATTGCCGTGTTATAAAGAATTTCGGTCTGAACAGGGTTTATCTGATAGAACGAAGCAGGGGATATTCTGAAGGTGCAAGAGCAAAGCGTATCCTCAATATATCCTTTTCCGTAAAGCGTGTGGCTCTGCTCACCGAGTGCTAAATTTGTGTTGCTTTGATTGATATTATGAACGACAGTTGTTATCTCGGGGTGCTTTTCAAGCAGCGCTTTAACAAAATTGTTTTTTGACGGAAAAACGGGCGTTGCGCTGACAATAACAACCATAATTTCGCCCGTGTTAAAGCCTTTTCTTACAAGAATATGGCGCAGAAATCCCGTTTTGCTTCTTATGTCATAAGCCCTGAGCTTAAAATCATCAGCAAGCTTTCTGACGGTCAGAATTATTTCATCCGCCTGCCTGTTATCAAGCGCGCAGTAATCAATCGGCGTTATGCTTTTTGAGTTGCTCTGATAAACACCGGAAACAGTCTTTTTCTTTTTGAAATCAAAATAAAAAGCCGCCTGAACCTTGTTTCTGTAGTTGAAAGGTTTTTCCATCGGAATAATGCCGTTAACCCTTCCAAACTCTGACAGCAGATTATTCAAATAGTTTTGCTTGTACGCAATCGAGTGCTCGTATTCATCGCATTGAAATCTGCACGCACCGCATTTTTTGAATTGTTTGCATTTCATTACATTCTTTTCCATAGAATAATATTATCATTAATCCTTATTCTTTTCAACAAATATATATAATTCAATTTAGTAATTTACAACAATAAAGCGTTTGCATTAGAAAATATTTTTATAAATATAACATTATTGCAATATTATATAAAAAGTGATAAAATATTTAATCGTAAATTTTAAGATTTTACTGTTTTAGGAGAAAAATATGGCACAGTATATTGATATGACAAAGGAAGAGCTGCTCAGAGAAAAGGAAGCTCTTCAGAAGAAATTTGATGAATATAAGGCAATGGGACTCGCGCTTGATATGTCCAGAGGTAAGCCCTGCAAGGAACAGCTTGATTTATCAATGGGTATGTTCACACCCGATTTTGATTATATGGAAGGCGCTATCGACACAAGAAACTACGGTATTCTTGACGGTATTCCGAGCTGCAAAAAGCTTTTTGCAGAGCTTTTGGGTGTTGATGTTAAGAATATTATTGCGGGACCCAACGCAAGCTTAACCCTTATGTTTGACTACATAACACAGTGCTTTGCTCACGGCGTTCTCGGTGAGAAGCCCTGGCGTGAATATGAAAAGCTTAAGTTTTTATGCCCCGTTCCGGGTTACGACAGACATTTCACCATTCTTGAATACTTCGATATCGAAATGATTAATGTTCCTATGAACGACGAGGGTCCTGATATGGATGCAATCAGAGAGCTTATCAAAGACCCCTGCGTTAAGGGTATGTTCTGCGTTCCGAAGTATTCAAATCCCACAGGAATAACCTACAGCGATAAAACCGTTCGCGAAATCGCAGCACTTAAGCCTGCCGCAAAGGATTTCAGAATTATCTGGGATAACGCATATTTCATTCACGACCTTGATGAGAACGGCGATGAGCTTCTCAACATTTTTGATGTTCTTCCGGAATACGGCAACGAGGATATGGTTATCGAGGTTTGTTCAACTTCAAAAATAACCTTCTCGGGTGCGGGCGTTTCGGCAATAGCTGCAAGTGAAGCAAATGTTAAGCAGATTATGGGCAGACTCAACTGCCAGACAATCAGCTATGATAAAATGAATCAGCTTCGCCATTCACGATTCTTCAAGGACGCAAGCGCTGTTAAAGAGCATATGAGAAAGCACGCTGCAATTCTTAAGCCCAAGTTTGAAATTGTTTTAAGGCATCTTGAAAACGAACTCGGCGGACTCGGAGTTGCTTCATGGGTTAAGCCGAACGGCGGATATTTCATAA
This sequence comes from Oscillospiraceae bacterium, assembly GCA_015065505.1. Classification (GTDB taxonomy): domain Bacteria; phylum Bacillota; class Clostridia; order Oscillospirales; family Acutalibacteraceae; genus Eubacterium_R. The sequence goes on along the minus strand of SVQE01000015.1, from coordinate 37,392 downwards.
GCCTTGATGTTATGAACGGCTGTGCGAAAAGAGCAGGGGAGCTTTGCAAGGAAGCAGGCGTAGTTTTAACTCCCGTAGGCGCAACCTATCCTTATAAAAACGACCCGAATAACAGCAATATCAGAATTGCGCCGTCTTTCCCGCCCGTTGAGGAGCTTGATTTGGCAGCAGGAATACTCTGTGTAAGCGTTAAGCTTGCATGCATTGAAAAGTTGGTAGGATAATGAATATTGGTGCTTCAACCTCGTGCTTTTATCCGCTTGAAACGGAAAAATCACTGGGTAAGGTTATAGATTTAGGATTTAAAAAGGCAGAAATTTTCTTCAATTCTCCGAGTGAGCTTGAGCCTGATTTTGTTAACACAATGAAAAAGCAGGCTGATGATTCGGGACTTGAGGTTGTTTCGCTGCACCCATTTTCCGCTGCACTTGAAAACACCTGCATCTTCGGCGAATACCAAAGGCGCTATGATGATTACATCGATTTATATAAAAAGCATTTTCACGCTGCGGCGCTGCTCGGCGCAAAGTTTGTTGTTATTCACGGTGCACTTGCAAGACAGAAGAGGGATATTCCCAAAGAGCTGTATATAGAGCGCTTTGCTTCGCTGATAGAGCTCGGCAAGCAGGAGGGAATAAAGGTTTGTCAGGAAAATGTTGTTCGCTTTCTGAGTGAATCAACAGAGTTTTTGAAGGAAATGAAAAAAGCTCTCGGCAGCGACTTCAATATGGTTTTCGATATTAAGCAGGCTATCCGCTCGGGCTACGACCCGTTTTATGTTATTGATGAAATGAAGGATGATATTGTTCATGTTCACATCAGCGATAACACGCCTGATTTCGACTGCCTGCCGCCCGGAAAGGGAAGCTTTGATTTTGCAAGGCTTTTCAGTGAGCTTGAAAAGGCGGACTATCAGGGCGATTATGTTATTGAAATATATTCAAAGGGCTTTGATGTTGAAAAGGAACTGCTTACAAGCAGAAGGTTTTTTGAAGAGAATTTTTGATTAAATAACAGGAAAAAACAATGAAAAAAATAAGCAACAAGACGAAAGGAATAATATGTATTCTCTTTTCCGCGCTCAGCTTCAGCGGAATGAGTTCATTTATTAACCTTTCGGGCGACCTACCGGTTGCTCAGAAGGTTTTCTTTCGTAATCTTGTTGCATTTTTTATTGCCGCTGCGGCTCTGATTAAAAACCGCGAAAGCTTTAAGCCTGTTAAAGGCGCGCTAAAGTTTCATTTTCTGCGTTCCGCTATCGGACTTCTGGGCGTATACGGCAATTTCTATGCAACAACGCATATGTCGCATACTGCCGATGCCGCAATGCTTAATAAGCTGAGCCCTTTTTTCACTCTTGTGTTTTCGGCGCTGTTCCTTAGGGAAAAGGTTAAGCCGAAGCAGGCGCTTGCAATTATCGGCGCTTTCATAGGCTCGATGTTTGTAATAAAGCCGACTTTATCGAATGTTGAGCTGCTTCCGTCACTCGCAGGACTTATAGGCGGACTCGGTGCAGGCGCTGCATATACCTGCGTTCGCAAGCTCGGCACAATGGGCGAAAACTCAAGGTTTACGGTGTTTCACTTCTCGGCTTTTTCAATCGCGGTTACTCTTCCGTTCTTTATATTAACATTTCAGCCGATGACAACAAAACAGCTTGTATATCTTTTGCTTGTCGGCGTTTGTGCAGCAGGCGGTCAGTTCGGAATAACTGCGGCTTACACATATGCGCCGAGCAGGGAAATATCGGTTTACGATTATTCAAATATCGTTTTTGTTGCAATAGAAGGATACCTGTTTTTAGGCAAGCAAATACCCGATATTCTATCGATTGTGGGTTATATTATCATATGTTTGATGGCTGTTTGGATGTTCGTATACAACAACAAGGAAAACAAACTTCAAAAGCAATAATTTTATCAATATATTGTTGTAAAGTAAAAACACTTGCATTTTTCTATATATTGTGTTATAATGCGTTTTGTGATAATTTTTCATAAGGAGAAATGATATTATGAAATGCCCATTTTGTTCTTTTACGGACAGCAAGGTTATTGATTCAAGACCCACGGATGAAAATGAACGCATAAGAAGAAGAAGGGAATGCCTTCAGTGCGGAAAGCGCTTCACAACATATGAAATTATTGAGGATGTTCCGATTATTGTTATTAAAAAGGATAAGTCCCGTGAAGTGTTCGACAGAAACAAGATTCTCAAGGGAATGCTTCGTGCATGCGAAAAAAGGCATGTAACCGTTGCAGAGCTTGAGGCTAAAATCTCCGAGATTGAGGCTGCTCTTCAGTCCTCGGTTGACAGAGAGGTTACTTCCGCAAGAATCGGCGAGCTTATTATGGAAAAGCTTAAGGAAATAGACGAGGTTGCATATGTTCGCTTTGCATCCGTTTATAAAGAGTTCGACAGTGCTGAAAGCTTCAGAGAAGAGCTTGCTAAACTTAACGACTGATATCAAAAAACACCTCGAAAAGAGGTGTTTTTTAGTTGGTAGCAGGTAGTTGACAGTGGGTAGTATATACTTTGCTGATCACTGATCACTGAACACTATATTTTTGCTTCAAAGTGTTTATCTTATCCTGCTGTGCAGTTTCGGTCTGATACCAGCCCTTTGCTTCCATCTTTTTATAGATGTCGTCCTGCATTGTAAGCGATTCATTAAGCGCATTTTTGAAAACCTGATTGATGTTCTGTGTTGATGATTCAATGGCGCCGTGCATATATAAATCACAAACACCCTTTTCAAGCAGAAGAATATCCTGCATTAGATTTCTGTCGTCCATAATAATCCTTTCGTTTTAAAGAAGATTTAAAAAGTTCTGAAAAATCTGCTGATGCTTTCCCGTCATGGTCTGAACTGTGTTTCTGAGCTCGGAATCCTGAATGCTGTTTGTAATTTCATTGCATTTTGTCTGGAAATACTGCTCGTGTCCGAGCGCATCCTCAACATATAAAAGCTCTTTTGATGTCATTTGTTTCACCTCCGCTTGATAGTATTTTGTTCAGCGCAGGGCGAATTATGCATTTTATTCCAATTATTCGGGAAATATCTTAATTAAATATTATTTGATTAATTGTTTAAATTTTGGTATAATTACTAATTGTCGGGCGAAGCCTTTAACTATGTGATGTTTGGAGATAGTTATGAAAAAGATTGATAAGAAGTTATTTTTAGAAATACTTGCGCTGATTCTGTTTTTGGGAGCAGTGCTGTTTATCGCCGTAAACACAAAGGAAGCAAAGGTTTTGTTTGACTATGTAGTTGTTATTCTTAAACCCTTTATCTACGGCTTTTGCATTGCCTATGTTATTAATCTGCTTTCAAAGCAGTTTGATAATATGTTTAAAAAGCATGCAGAGAAAAAGGGCAAGGAATACAATATCAAAAAGCATAGAAACTTTTCAATATTTGCTTCCGTGCTTGTTTTTATCGCATTTGCGGCACTTGCAATAGGAATGGTTATTCCCAACCTTAAGGATACTGTTGTAAGTCTTTATAAGCAGGCTCCCGAGCTCTGGGAAAAATTCCTTGGTTTTCTTAATAATTATAAGGAAAAACAGCCTAAGCTTGCAGGCTTGATAACAAGCGTTGAAGATAATCTTGATAATTACTTTGATAAAGGCATTGACTACGTTAAAAATAATATTTCAAATATTGCTACAACTGCGGTTGATAAAATAAAGAGCGCGACAAATGTTCTTGCTAATTTCGGTATCGGTCTTGTTGTTGCATATATTATTCTTTTCTATAAAGAAGAGCTTGTGAAAGAGTTCAATGTTATTCTCAGAAGATTCCTTCCCGACAGGGAATACAGAAGAGCGTGCTATGTTCTTAATTTAACAAATAAGAAGTTCCAGATATTCCTTAAATACAATATTGTACAAGCTGTTATAACGGGCGCAGGCACCTTGCTGTTTATGATTGTAACGGGAATGCCTTATAAGGTTTCAATATCGCTTCTTATAACCGTAACCCAGCTTGTTCCAATCGTTGGTGCTATTGTTGGAACAGTTGTAAGCGCATTGCTTATTGCTGCAAAAAGTCCTATTAAAGCAGTTATTTTCTGCGTGCTTTGCATTCTTGTTCAGCAGCTTGTTGAAAAGCTTATCAATCCGCATCTTATGGGCAAAGAGCTTGAAATGCCGGGACTTCTCACCTTCCTTGTTGTTATCATCGGCGGTAAGCAGTTCGGTCTTATAGGCTTGATTTGCTCAGTTCCTCTTGCTTCCGTTTGTTATGATATTTACACACTCAAGATTCGTCAGAGAATACACGATAAAGCAAAGAAGAAAGCAAAAATTGAAGAAACCCAAGGGTAATAAAAGGTTGCTATGAACGAAATCAGAGAGTTTTTATTTGATAACAGCGATGCGGAATACCGTGCTTTTCAGTCAAAGCTGATTCCGAATGTTGATTCAGATTATTTTATCGGAGTGCGAACTCCTGTTTTAAGAAAATATGCAAAGGAGCTTTTGAAAACGGGGGATGTTTCTTCCTTTATGAACGAGCTTCCTCACGATTATTTCGACGAAAATCAGCTTCACGCATTTATTATCAGCGGCATAAAGGATTTTGATGAATGCATCAAAGAGCTTGAAAGGTTTCTGCCCTATATAAATAACTGGGCAACCTGCGACCAGCTCAGTCCCAAATGCTTTGCAAAAAACAAAACCGAGCTTCTGAAATATATTGATAGATGGATTAGAAGCGATGAAACATATACCGTGCGCTTTGCAATCGGTATGCTTATGAGCCATTTTCTCGACGATGAATTTGATGTAAAATATCTGAGACTTGTTGCAGGTGTTAAATCAGATGAATACTACATAAATATGATGATTGCGTGGTATTTTGCAACAGCGCTTGCAAAGCAGTATGAAAGCACGCTGCCGTTTGTTGAAAACAAAGTGCTTGATAAATGGACTCATAACAAAGCAATTCAGAAAGCGATAGAAAGCTATCGCATAACCGATGAGCAAAAGGAATATTTAAGAACGCTTAAAATCAAAACCCGAGATTAACTCTCGGGTTTAATCATTTTTTGTAATTCTGTTTTTGTCATATTGTTATTAAGATATGACAGCAGGGAAGAGGTTGAAAGAAATTCGGGAAGCTCCAGCTTTTTAAGGAGCTTTCTTTTGTTTTCTTTTGCGTTTGGTGTTCCCGAAAGACCGAGCTCGAACAAATCGTAGTTTGTTATCGGGTCGGGATTCTCTTTAATCTCGCAGTTGATTTTTGCTCTTTCAAATGCATTTAAGAGCGCTTCCTTTTCCATTCCCTCAACGCCTATCTTGCCTTCCTTTGAGGGCGAGGCTTTGCGTTTTTCCTTGCCGAAAACATCGGGTATATAAACATTGGTGATTTTGTCTTTAGGAATTGCCGAGGATAGATGATTTCTTATCATAAAGCCTGCATGGTCGGAATCTGTGAGAATTATAATTCCTCTTTCATCGGCAAGCTTTTTTATGAAGCTCAGCTTTTCTTTATCCTTAAAAATTCCGAAGCCGTTTGTTTCGATAATAAATGCGTCTATGATATTTGAAAGCTTGATTTTATCGTATTTGCCCTCAACAATAACCGCCTGGCTGATTTTAATCTTTTCCATATTAAGACCTGCTGAGCAATAATAGCTTTGCAACTGTTTCTTCAAGCAGAAGATTTTTATCTATTGAGCTCGATTTCATAAGCTCGTCGGCTTTCTGCAAAACGTCTATTGATTCGCGCAGTGCGCTGAAGCTTATGTTTCTGCAATCCCTTGAAGCGTTTCTGATAAGAAATTCTCTGCCCTTATACTGATAATAGTTTGCAAGCTCGTTTTCATTTTCGTTAGCCGCTTTGGCGCATTTAACCCTGTACATATCAATATAGCACGAGGAAATAACCGCAAGAATTGAAAGCGGTTCTTCTTTTTGCGCGAAAAGCGTGTTTAAAACGCCGAAAGCGCTGTCACTGTTGCCTGCAAGAATGAACTTCGATAAATCGTAAACTCTTGCCTGAAGCGATTTAACGGCGAGTGAGTCAATATCCTGCTTTGTTATCTCTCTGCCGTTTGCATACGCGCAGATTTTTTCAAGCTCGCTGAACAGCGTCTGAATATCGTTTCCGCAAACGCTGATAAGATATTTTGCGTTGTTGGTGTCAATATGGCAGTTTCTTTTCTTTGCTGAATTAACAATCAGCTTTGCAGTTTCGCTCTCGCTTCGCTTTTCAAGATTTACGCTGCTTCCTGCCTTTGCAAACAGGTTTTCGATTGACTTCCACTTTGAGCTTTTTTTAGTGTCTACCTCAATGCTGTCGAACCAGAAAACAAGAACGCAGCTTTGGGGAATATCCTTGAAAAATTCCTTAAGCGCTTCAATATCCGCAGTTGATTTATCAAGTGGATAATCGTGAACTAAAATGAAGGTGTATTCATCCATCATAGGAAGCATCTGAGCATCCTGAAGTATATCGTCGAGAGTGCTGTTTTTGGTTTCATACTGATGAAAGTTGAAATCGGCAAATGCAGGGTTAACTATTTTTTCCTTAAGCTTTTTAGCATAGAATTCCTTTAAATAGCTTTCCTCACCGTAAATGAAGTAAACATTTGAAAAAGAGCCTGTTTTGATTTGCTCTTTAAGCTCTGTTTCGCCTATTCTTGCCATATGTCAACCCTCCTTGCGCTGTAGTGATTATTGTTTATACGGTAGATAATATCTCCGTTTGAAAGTTTGAATGTGCCGTATTTATCGGTGCATTCCTTTTTATAAATGTTTATATCGTTTGAATATGCTTCGTATTTGTTGAAAGCAACACTAACTCCGTCAACGGTTGCTTTGAAAATATAAGGTCTTATTTCATTATTGTATGAAAAAGAGAAATCGCCGTCAACATTCTTTGAATAGTTATTTTCGATTATATTATTACATCCAAATTGCTTTGCGAGCTGTTTGCTGTATGCGTTTTCATTTTCAACAATAAAATAGTCTATGCCTTTGTTTTTCGAGCTAAGAAAATGCTTGATTGAATAGTAATCATTCTTTGAAGCAACATTGTAAACAACGGTATTATTGCCCGAGCAGATTGCAGCCGCGCCGTTTTCGGCTATGTAAACATATGACGAGGTTGCGTTAACAACAGCCATGGATACAAGGCTTAAAGCTATAACGGCAAATGAAACAATAGCTGCTTTCTTAAGCCATCTTCTGTTTATGATAAAGCAAAATGCAAAAATAATCAATATAATTGCGAAAACTATTCCGAAATAGTTTTCAAAGCTTATAACAGAAAACCTGAAAGAAGCGAATTTTTCAACCGAAAAAATTATAACTCTGTTTATTATTCTGCAAAGAAAAATAAACGGCGCGCCGATTTTAAGCCTTATTGCAAAATCCGTTATAAGTGTTAAAACTGTTGCCAGACTGCCGAACAGTATAAGAATTATTCCCGAAACTAAGCCTGCAACTGAAATATATCCGAAGAATATGAATGTTGCACCGAGTGAATAGAGCATAATGCACGCGGCACCGCCAACACCTTGAAGCACATATTGTACGGCATCGTTAAGCCTGTAGTTTTTGAACGGCTTTACCAACTTAACCCTTTTAAATACATAGGGATAAAGCGTGCAAAGTGATAAAACGCTCAGAATACTTAAAACAGCGCCAACATCCCATATTGCAAACGGATTTATGCAGATAATGAACACCGCAAGTCCGAGCGAATTAAGCGTGTCGCCATGACGGTTTATTATTCTTCCAAGCATTAACACCGTCATCATTATTCCTGCACGCATAATTGATTTTGAAAAACCGCAGAGCGCAGAATAATAAATAATAACGGCTATTGCAGCAGAAAAAGCAACCTTGTCTTTTATTTTCAGCTTTTTCATTATCAACAGAAGAAAGCCGCATATCGCGGTTAAATGCAAGCCGCTTACAGCCATAAGATGCGCTGTGCCTGCACTTTTGAAAGCAGTGTAGAGCTTTAGTGAAATACCCGATTTATCACCTATAATGAACGCACGCGATAACGCGCCCTCATCACCCGGTATTTGGGAAAGCCTTTGCCTGATGCCCTGCCGTGCTTTTTCAATATACTTCATCGGGGAATTAACAGTTTTGCCTGTTTTTGAATAAGCGGTCAGCTTTGAAGTGAGAAATATTTTATCGCCCCAATATCCGCGCGAGTTTATTGCGTTATCGCCGATGCTGAAAAACGAAAGTGTTCCGTGAAGCAGTTCATAGCATTCGCAATCAAGCGCCTTGTTGGTTTTTAAGCGAAGTTTGATATTCTGCGGTGAGTTTTGCCGATAGATTTCGGTTGTTTTAATAGTATACGAGTATTCGCCGTTTTCGTTTACCTGCGCTTCTTCCGTTATATAGAATTCACACTCGGCTTTCCTGCCGTCAAGGCTCTGCTCGGGAATAACATAGAGATTGAAGGTTAAAATAAAAATCAAACAGGCAAAAACAGCCGCACCCAAACAAACGGGAACTGCAAGTGCCTGTCTGAATTTCTTAATAATAAGGCTTGCAATAAGTAATACTGCAAGCCCAATCATTAAATAATAATCATATTTTGCAGGAACAAGGTTCAGCACAAGCATTGTTATTGCAAATGCAAACCCTATGTGAGCAAATACTCTTTTCATATTTTTTCAATGAGAAAGAAAATGCTTTGTTTTTCGTTTGCCTTAACCTTGTATTGATTTCTTACGAATGCCTGACCCGGCATATCTCCGCCGAGTCCCTGCTGAATTGAATCAACGGTAACGGTTATATCGTTGTCCCTGTTGATTTCGTTAATGTGGCTGAAGCCTTCAAGCTGTTCAGGTGAATAGGGGAGCGCGCTGAACATAAGCGGCTTATCGTAATATGCCGTTACTTTTATTCCTGCGCCCTTTTTATCTGTCAGCGTGAAGAATCTTACATCACTTCTTGTTGACGCTTCCTGCGGTCTCATATAGTTATATTCAAACTTATCAATCGGAAGGGAATACATTCCAATCTTGCAGCCCGATTTTCTGTCGCAGTATGAGGGCGCTGAGCCTCTTCCGTACCAGGTGATGTTGCCAAGCTTTCTGTCAACATCAAATCTGAAGCCCATTCTGAGCAAGTCAGCCTTCGGAACTGCGCTGTGGAAAACGGCAATGCGTGAATCAGCATAAATGCTGTATGAAACATATGCTTCCTTCATATTTGAAACGCTGAGCGCCGATTTAACCTTGATTAAGCCATCCTTCTGCTCAACCTCGGTTTTAATAGCCTTAACCGATTTTGTTGCCTTCTGCCATTTGTAATAGGGATTCATATGTATGAACGGCGGCGCAAAATTGAATATATCAATATCGTTATCGGTGAGCGCTCTGAAATAGTTCGGAGCAAGCGGAGCCTTTAAGATTTCTTCTGAATCAACAATATAACTTTCAATTCTTCCGTTTTTAATAACAACGCTGAAGTTTTCACCCTGAATGTTTACGGTGTTGCCGTTCTTTTCAAAGCTCATACCTGCATTAGATTCAGACGCAGAGGGCTTTGCAGCTTCTGTTAAAACAAACTGGTCGAAGGCTATTTCCGCATTCTGCTTAAGACCCGGGGTTTTCTTCTTTGTGTGGAAGGAAATTGTTAAAACGCATTCCTTATCCTGAGGCAGTGCGGAATAATCGTAGGGAATATCAATAAATTCCTCCTGAAGCGGAATAAGACTGAACTTTTCCATTTCGCCCGACTGAATTTCGCTGCCCTCACATTCAATTTTCCATTTGCATTTGAAGGACGAAACATCCGTGAAAAGAAAACGCGAGCGCACATTAAATCTGCCCTTTGATAAATCAAACGCAGTTGTTACAATCGGCTGATAAACGTGTTTAACCTCCCAATATTGCGGATGGGGCTCGCGCGTTGCGCCGATAACACCGTTTGCACAGAAGTATGCGTTTGAACCCGTCATAGCGGTTGTGTCTATTGTGCTGTACCAGTGGCGTGGCTCATCCTTTTCAAAGTCCGTTCCGTAAAGAAGATTATAGTTTTTGTCCTCATCCTTAACTCTGAGTGCCTGGTCTACCCAGTCCCAGATAAAGCCGCCGCACATATTATCGTATTTCTCGAAATCATCCATATATTCACGGAAGTTTCCGAGTGAGTTTTCCATACTGTGGGCAAATTCGCAAAGAAGAACGGGCTTGTTATACATCTCTGCCTTAATCGGCTTTGAATCCGCCGCAAGCTGATTTGCAATGTTATCATAAAGGGAAATTGTGATGGGCTCTTTTTCACCGAGCTTTCTCATTGTTTCCTCATCGGGATACATTCTTGAAATAACATCCGATTTTGTGAAATCAAAATCGCCCTCGTAGTGGAACTGCCTTGTTGTGTCGAGCGCAAGTGCGGCTTCCTTCATTTTAAGGAAGTTGTCGCCGTCGCCGGCTTCGTTACCGAGCGACCACATAAAAATGCAGGGAATATTTCTGTCGCGCAGAACCATTCTTTCCATCTTGTCAACTGCAAGCCCCGTCCATAACGGATTTGAACCGGGAACATTCTTTCTGCGAACGCCGTGCGATTCCAAATCGCATTCATCCATAACATAGAAGCCGTATTTGTTTGCATAGTCGTAGAAACGCGGGTCATCGGGATAATGCGAGGTGCGTATTGCGTTAACATTTGCCTGCTTCATCAAATCAAAATCCTTGATGTAGTCCTCTTCGGGAACAGCCCAGCCATTATCGCAGTCGAAATCGTGGCGGTTAACGCCTCTGAGCATAAGCGGCATACCGTTGAACAGAATCTTTTCGCCGACAATTTCAACCTTTTTAAAGCCGACATCGTATGTTTTAGTGCAAACTTCGTTTTCGCCGTCAAAAAGCGTTATAACAAGCTTGTATAAATTGGGCTGCTCGGCAGACCATTTCTTAGGATTTTTAATGCTTTGAGTGATTGAAACCCTGCTTGTTACAGAAGCCTCTGCGCTTATTTCCGCTTCGCCGAGCGGAAGCTGTTTATCGGTGTCTGAAATAAGGTATGCAGACGCTTTTAAAACTTTGTTTTCTTTGGTGAAATTTTTGATATATAAATCAAGTGTTACATCAGAATCCTTGTATTCCTCATCAAGGTCTGTTTGGAAGAAGAAATCCCTTAAGCAGTGCTTTGGCTCTGCAAAGAGGTAAACATCTCTGTAAATTCCGCTGAGCCACCACATATCCTGGTCCTCAAGATATGAAGACGCTGCAAAGCGGTAAACCTTAGCGCAAACAAGATTTTTGCCTTCCTTAACAAATTCGGTTATATCAAATTCGTGAGGTGTCATTGAGCCCGTGCTGAAGCCGATGTATTCGCCGTTAATCCATAATTCAAGCGCTGCCTTGCAGGCACCGAAATGAATGAAGATTTCTCTTTCGCTGAAATTTTCGGGAAGCTTAAAGCTTCTTCTGTAATATCCGATTTCCTGCATTGAACGGTCGATATGCGGTATTTTTGATTTTGAACGGCTGAGCGCACGCGGGAAGGTGCTTGCATAGTAGTAGGGAACGCTGTAGCCCTGTGTCTGCCATACAGACGGCACGGCAATTTTATCCCACTGCGATGAATCAAAATCCTCTTTTTCAAAGCCGTCCTGCTGATTGTCAACGCCTCTCTGCCAGAAAAAGTCCCAATCACCGTTTAAAGAAAGTCTGTATTTTGATTCTTCGCCCGATAAAGCCTCTTCGGCGCTGTCAAACGGCATTGCAATAACATGACCGTCCTCTTTGTTTACTTTGAATTGCATCGGGTCTTCCCAGATATATTTATTTCCCATATTCACACCTCGTGAGTTAAATCTTTTGGTTTTGTGTTGCGTAATGCTTTAATTTAATTTTTGCCTTGCCCTTGAAAACATTTGAAAAGATACCTATGTTTTCAACGCCCTCGGCTTTAACCGGATAAGCCTTTCCGGTTTCAAAATTATTTGAAAAAATCTTGATGTTTCTGTGCACCGCAGCCTTGATTTTTCCGCCGAGAGTAATCGGCTCAATTAAGATTACGGGGCTGTCTGAATCCTCATAGCTTTCATCAAAATCCTTGTAAAAGCTGTTTGAATATATTTCCATATCTCTGACGGGTCCGCTTTCGTACCATTCATCAGCGTCGTTGCTGATATAAATCTGCGACATTAAGATATGCGAAAAGCTGTTATCGTGAATTCTTACCTTGCCCGAAGTTGTGCAGAGAATTCCCCTTGTCGGTATTGCCTCGAATTTGCAGTCGCAGATTTCAACATCGGGGCAGTATGTAACATTTTCAATAACAATATTGCTTTCGCCGTCATAGGTTGCTTCAATATCCTCGGGAAGCTCTTCCTCAAAGGTTATTGAAACGGATTTTCCGTCGATATAATCAATAGCCTGCTTTACGGTGAATTCACCAAGAATTGCCTCGAGGCTGTCTCTGTAATAGAACTTAACCTTGTTTCCCGTGTGGAATGCTCTGTATCCGCCCTGCTGTTCGTGAACAAATTCAAAAACAGCGCTTTTGCTGTCGAGCTTTTCTTTAAATCTGAGAAAAACTCCGTGAATATTAATTGCATCGTCGTGGGGATGTGCGAAATTGCATTTTTTAATATCAACGCTTCCCTTGCACGAGGAAATATGAATTAAATCGGCAAAGGATGAAACACAGCGGTTTTCTTCGGGAACAAAATTGCATTCCTCAAAGCTGAGGTTGCAGCACATCTGCGAAAGCCACCCGAAGCCCTGAAGGTAGTTGATGTTCAGTCTTTGTGCGCTGATATTTTCACTCTCGTTAACAAAAACGCCGCTTGTGTTTCTGTTTTTGTTCTGGGTTATTGTGTAAACCGCGCCGCTGATAAATTTCGGCTTGCCCGAATAGGTTATTTCAATTTCGCTGTCACTGAGCTTTTTAATATCCTTAACCTTGTGAAAAACGCCGTCATCATTCGGTATTCTAAACACATTTTTATCTATGTGAACAACCTGATTAAAGGAGTTTTCATCGTTTTTATAATTCCAGTAAACTCTATCTGAAAACGGGCTTTTTTCAAAGAATTCAATATTGTTTTCGTTTATGTTGAACTGCGTGTGCTCGGGAAGTGCGAAAACAACATTTTTCTTTTCAATGCTTTTAACCTTCATTTCAACAACGCTCGGGGAATAATACTTAATAGTGAAATCCTTAAGCGTTATGTTTTTGCAGTTAAGTATACCCAGAGCGCAAATATCGCCGTGAATAACAAATTCTGCGCCGTTTCCTTCAAGAGTTATATCCTCAAGATTTTCAAGCAGCATTGCAAAATACTTGTTGGGGTTTCTTAAAGAATCGGTGTTTGACATATGAATTTCTCTGTTTTGGGAATAATCCTTGAAAAAATGATATTCCGTATTCTCAAAAGAAATAGTGTCGCCGTTATTTAGTTTTTTAACAGCTTCGGCAAAGCATTCTGAAAAATTGGCTGCATTTCCGAAATCCTTGGCATAGAAAATCATTACCGTACCTCAAAGCATAATAATATACATTAATATTAACACCTTTTTATTGTTAATTCAAGTTGACTTGACAATTATTATCAAAATATGTAAGATTAATATAATAGGGCAATATCTTTTTTTCTACAAAAAATAAAGAAATGAGTCCGAATTCGTTTTGTTTTCGGAGTACGGAGTAAGATTATGGAATGGCAGAAAATATATCAGGAAAAGCTTAAAACCGCCGAGGAAGCTATAAAACTTATTAACAGCGGCGACAAGGTTGTTACAGGCTTTGGCTGCGGCGAGCCCTACGGCATTGAAAGAGCGCTTGTTGAGCACTTTGAAGATTATCAGGATGTTGAAATTATAAATATGCTCACCCTCGGTGACTCACCGTGGTGCCAGCCGAAAATGAAGGGGCATTTCAAGCTGAACTGCCTTTTTGCGTCAGCGTCCAACAGAAAATCAATTTCGGAAGGCGACAGCGAATTCACAACATCGCATTTCTATGAGATTCCCGATATTCTCGAGAATTACATCTGCCCCAGAGTTTCATTGGTTATGGTTTCTCCTCCCGATGAGCACGGCTATGTTTCCTTCGGAACAACGGTTGATTACACTAAAGGCACAACCGATTACTGCGAAATAGTTATTGCGCAGGTTAATAAGTATATGCCGAGAACCTTCGGCAACAGCATTAAGCATGTAAGAGAATTTACCTGCTTTGTTGAAATTGATGAAAAGCTGCCCGAGGTTAAAACCGTAAACATTTCTGATGTTGAAATGGAAATAGGAAGATACTGCGCTTCGCTTATTCACGACGGCGACTGCCTGCAGCTTGGTATCGGAGGTATTCCGAATGCGGTATGCGCTCAGTTAACCGATAAAAAGGATTTGGGGCTTCACAGCGAGCTTGTGGGCGACGGCGTTGTTCCGCTTCTTGAAGAGGGAATTATCAACAATAAAAAGAAAAACACCAAAAGGGGAAGAACCGTTATCGGCGCAGCCTTCGGTTCCGAAATTCTCAATAACTATATTAATAATAATCCCTCTGTTGAAATGCATCCCATCGATTATGTAAACAATCCTGCAAAGATTGCGCTTAATGATAATATGGTTTCAATTAACTCGTGCCTTCAGGTTGACCTTCTGGGTCAGGTTGTTTCCGATACAATAGGGCTTTCGCAGTTTTCAGCAGTAGGCGGTCAGGTTGATTTCGTCCGCGGTGCAACTATGAGTAAGGGCGGACGCTCGATTATTGCAATGCCCTCAACTGCAAGAAAGGGAACAGTCAGCAGAATTGTTCCGCTTATAACCGAGGGAAGCGCTGTTACAACCCCGAGAAATGATGTAAACTATGTTGTAACCGAATACGGAATTGCCCAGCTTAAGGGAAAAACCGTTAAGGAAAGAGCAAAGGCGCTTATAATGATTGCACATCCTGCATTCAGACCCCATCTTATTATGGAATATAAAAAGCGTTTCAAGGAAGAGCCGTTTACAAAGGATGACTTCCAGAAGTTCACAACCGAGCTTAAGGAACGCTCGAAAGAGAAAATTGAGCTGGCAATAGAATCTTCAAAGGAAAGAAGAGAACAGCGCAAGGAAAAGTTAAAGGAAGAAATTTCTGAGTTTAAAGAACGAAGAAAAAATGATAAATAAATTATATTGATAAATTTCAAAATTTGTGATATAATTCACGGGTAACTTTTATTTAAGGAGTAAATTTATGGCATTAACAGGCAAACACCATTTTGGAATCGCAAGAAAAATCGTTTCCAATATGACTTCTGAAAGCTGGGAGCAGATTCCCCACGCAACTCTTACATACGAACCCGATGTAACAGAGTTCTTAAAAGAATACAAAAAGCTTAACGTTGACTGCACCGATAAAACAAAGAAGATAACGATTAACACCGTTATGCTTAAAATTATCAGCGAAGGTCTTAAGGCTGCGCCGAAGCTCAACGCGCATCTTGAATTCAACAGAAAGCTTGTAAGAGGCTGTCTTAAAACCTACGACCATATTGATATTTCAATGCCCATGATTCTGCCCAACGGCGAAATGATGACGGTTAATCTTCACGATATGGGCGATAAGTCTTTAACCGAGATGACCGAAACCATTCTCGACACTGCAAGAAGAGCACAGAATACAGACCTTAACGAGGTTATGTTCGAGGTTTCTCTTGACAATACCTTAACTGCTTTAAGGCACGGAAAGATTGCGCAGACAGTCAACAGGTTATACGGCTCTAAAACAGGTAAGCACAGAGTTAAAACTCTTTCGGGTAAGGCTAAGAAGGAATACTATTCAATTCCCAAAACCGAAAGATTAACAAAGCACGATATCGAGCAGGGAACAACAACAATAACAAACCTCGGTTCAATCTACCGTGAATACAGAGGCGAGTGCAACCTTCTTGAAATCATTCCGCCCCAGGTTACCGCATTTGCAATCGGCGCAACTCAGAAGAAACCGCTTGTTAGAACAAATGAAAAGGGCGAGGATGAAATCTATATCGGCTACACAATGCCAATAACCATTGCTATGGACCACAGAGCGCTTGACTACGGCGATATGGTTCCGCTTTTCCAGAAGCTTGACGAGATTTTTGCAGACCCGTCAGTTATTCACAGCTGGAAATAATTGTAGACTTTCGGAAGTTCCGTTTCGGAGCTTCCGATTTTTCTGCAAAAAACATACTGAATAATTGAAAAAAACAAGAGTTTGGGGGTTGCTTTTTATTTTTTCTTATGATATAATCTTTTTGTTAAGGAGAATGAGGCTTATGAGAAAATATGATTTTAAAGAAGCTGAATGGGAAATCACCCGTTTTTTAAACGTTCCGATTTCAACTGGTGTTCTCAGTAACAAAACCGAGGAAGACCTTGGTGACTACGATGAATACGATTTGAACGATGAGGGCGGCGGCTTCTAAGCACAGCACCAACTTGTAATAATAAAAACAGCAGAGAGAATAAATATGTTCTCTCTGCTTTGTTATGTTTTTTTACCCGACATATATTATGCCGGGCTTTTTCTATATTATATATATCTGTTTGGTTTTTTCTTCTTCACAGGGGCGTGGGATTTTATATCCCAGATGAAATATATCCGTAAACTGCGATTCAAGCTCAAAAAGCTTTTTTGTTTCATCGCCCTGAGCTTTAGCGTCGCCGTATTTTGTTATAACGGGCAAAACGGCGCGTTTTTTCATTTCTGATAATAATTCTCTGCCTTTGGAATTAAATGCCAGCACGCGAAGATACTGAGGATTTTTCGGCATATCCTTTGTTATTCCGAGATACGCTCTGAGGATAATTCTTCTTATTCTTGAATGAGTGTATCTTTTTGTTTTTATCATATCATAAAGCTCATCAAGAGTTTTTGCGGTTTTAACTGCACCGACAATTCGGTTTTCAAGTCCTTCCGAAACATCGTCAATATTAAGAAAATCAGCTTCGTTCATTGTTCTGAGCTTATACAAAACAGCCTTTTCACAGTTCTTTAATGAAGAAATATCATCAAGGCTTAAATGCTTTCTGATTTCACTTGAAGAATGTTCTTCATCATCGCTGTCGTGCCCTTTGCCTATTCTTTTAACGGCTATGGTATCAAGAACGGTTTGCGAAATGTATTCTATTGCAAGAATATCATTTGCCCCTTCAAGCACGGGGGAGGCAATAACATTCTGCCGAGCTGCAGGATATGAAACGCCTTTTGCAAGCTCTGCTTTTATAAGCTCATCCTTTTCCTTTATTTCATTTGCAATTCTTTTAAGCTCGTTAATATTTCCGCATTCGCTGCCGAAGGCTATTGCATTGCTTATTCCCGTTGCTTCAAGAATATCAACTCCTGCCTTTGCAAAGCCCTGAGCCGAAAGGGTTGAGCACAGTGTAGGTATTTCAATAACAAGGTCTGCGCCTGCCTCTATTGCAGATTTAGCTCTTTCAAATTTATCATAAACGGCAAATTCGCCGCGCTGAACAAAATTACCGCTCATAGCGCAGATAACTGCATCGTTTTCACCCTTAACAGTGCTTATAAGGTGTTTATGACCCTCGTGAATCGGATTAAACTCACAAATTATTCCCAAATTCATATATTTTGTTTATTTCCTCTTGACAATTTTATAATATATATATTATTATATATTTAATTAAAATTTTTTCAAGTATAATATATTCCCGGAGGTAAGATTTTGAAAGTTTTAGTTATTAACTGCGGCAGCTCCTCATTAAAATATCAGCTTATGGATATGGATAATGAGTCTGTTTTATGTAAAGGCGCAATTGAAAGAATCGGTCTTGAGATTAAAGGCGGAGAAGAAAATGTTATTATCAAAAAGGGTTCCGATAAGTTCACTTACGATAAAGAGCTTCCCACCCACACAGACGCTTTCAATGAGGTTAAATATATTCTTTCGGAGAGTGAATACAAGGTTGTTAATTCATTTGACGAGATTGACGCAATCGGTCACAGAGTTGTTCAGGGCGGAGATAAATATACAAAGTCCGTTCTTGCAACAAGCGAGGTTGTTGAAACCGTTAAGGCGCTTTCACCCCTTGCACCGCTTCACAATCCCGCAAATATTCAGGGTTACGAGGCTTGCGTTAATGTTGTAGGCGATAAGGTTCCTCAGGTATTTGTTTTTGATACCGCATTCCATTCAACAATGCCCGCAAAGGCATATATGTATGCAATTCCTTATGAGTATTATGAGAAGTATGGCGTTCGCCGCTACGGCTTCCACGGAACATCTCATAAATTCGTTTCAAACAGAGTTGCAAACAGAATCGGAAAAGATATCAGCGAGCTTAAGATTATTACCTGTCACCTCGGCAACGGCTCATCAGTTGCAGCTGTTAAAAACGGCAAGGTTGTTGATACCTCAATGGGATTCACTCCGCTTGACGGCTTTATGATGGGAACCCGTTCGGGTGCTGTTGACCCCTCTGCTGTTACCTTCATTATGAAGAAGGAAAACTTAACACCCGATGAGATGGATGCAGTTCTCAATAAAAAATCGGGCGTTATGGGCGTATCGGGTATTTCGTCAGATGACAGAGATATCTGCAAGGCTCAGAACGAGGGCAACGAAAGAGCAACCTTAGCTCACGAAATGCAGGCATACGAAATTGCTAAAACCATCGGTTCATATATCGCAGCAATGAACGGCGTTGACGCTATTGTATTTACAGGCGGTATCGGTGAAAACGGTTTCTGGCTTCGTTCAACAATCTGCTCATATCTTGGTTATATGGGAATAGAGATTGACGAAGAGTTAAATAAGAAAACAGTTAAGGGTGCGGAAGCAGAATTAACTAAGGAAACAGACCGAGTAAGAGTATTCATCCTTGCAACAGACGAGGAGCTTATGATTGCTCAGGACACAAAAAATATTGTTGAAAATCTTTAATCAAAATCAAAATTCAAAGGAGGAGAGAAAAATGCCGGAAATTAAGTATGAAATCACAGAGCATCTCGGAGTTATTTCCGAAACTGCAAGAGGATGGACAAGAGAGGTTAATTTGATTTCATGGAATGGCCGTGAGCCCAAAATCGACGTAAGAGACTGGTCTCCCGATCATACCAAAATGAGCAAGGGCTTAACCTTTTCTAAGGAAGAGCTTGACGAACTCGTTAAGATAGCTGAAAAGCTTTAATCAAAATTCCTAAAGGGCAAACACAGTTATAAAAACTGTGTTGCCCTTGAATTCTGTTCAAACCAAACTAACTAAGAGGTAACCATTATGGAATGGACATCACTGAATGATTTAAGAGAAAAATATCTTTCTTTTTTCGAGAGCAAGGGCCATTTAAGGCTTCCCAGCTTTTCCCTTGTTCCCAATAACGATAAGAGCCTTCTTCTGATTAACTCGGGTATGGCTCCTATGAAAAAATACTTCACAGGTGAAATAACACCGCCGAGAAAGCGTGTAACAACCTGTCAGAAATGTATCAGAACACCTGATATCGAGCAGGTTGGTAAAACTGACCGTCACGGAACCTTTTTTGAAATGCTCGGTAATTTCTCTTTCGGAGATTATTTTAAGAAGGAAGCAACAGCTTGGGCGTGGGAATTCTGCACCGAGGTGCTTGATATGCCCGTTGACAAGCTTTATGTAACTATATATGAAAACGACGACGAGGCTTTTGAAATCTGGACAAAGCAAAACGGCGTTGACCCCTCGCACATTGTTCGCTTAGGCAAGGAAGATAATTTCTGGGAACACGGCTCAGGTCCCTGCGGTCCGTGCAGCGAAATTTATTTCGACCGCGGTGAAAAATACGGCTGCGGCAGCCCCGATTGCGCTCCCGGCTGCGAGTGCGACAGATTTACAGAATTCTGGAACAACGTTTTCACCCAGTTTGATAACGACGGAAATAATAACTACACTCCTCTTGACCATCCCAATATTGATACGGGAATGGGTCTTGAAAGACTTGCATGCATTATGCAGGGTGTTGATAATATTTTTGAGGTTGACACAGTTCAGAACATTATGAAAAAGATTTCCGAAATCTCGGGAGTTAAGTATCACGAGGACGGCAAAAAGGATATTTCCTTAAGAGTTATAACCGACCATGTTCGTTCATCAACCTTTATGATTGGCGACGGTGTTATTCCTTCAAATAACGGCAGAGGCTATGTTTTAAGGCGTTTAATCCGCCGTGCCTGCCGTCACGGAAGGCTTCTCGGCGTAAACGAGCCCTTCTTATATAAGGTTTGCGAAACCGTTATTAATGAGAACAAAACCGCATATCCCGAGCTTTCCGAAAAGATTGAGCTTATCAGAAAGGTTATTCTTTCCGAGGAAGAATCCTTTGGCAAAACAATCGACGCAGGTCTTGAGCTTCTTGATGAATATATCAGGAATACAAACGGAACCGTTTTCAGCGGTGAGGATGCATTCAAGCTTAACGACACATACGGCTTCCCGCTTGATTTAACAAAGGATATCCTTGAAGAAAAGGGTATGACCGTTGATGAAGAGAAGTTTAACGAGCTTCTTGATAATCAGAAGAAAACAGCGCGTGCCGCAAGAAAAGATGCAGGCGCAGACGCTTGGAAATCCTCGGCTGTTAAGCTTGAGTCAGCTGCAACCGAGTTTGTCGGCTACACCGATTTTGAATGTGAAGCAAAGGTTCTTGAAATTATCAATGCCGACGGTGAAGCTGTTGATATGCTCGGTGCAGGCGAGAAGGGAATTATCGTTCTTGATAAAACACCTTTCTATGCGCTTTCGGGCGGTCAGGTTGGCGATACCGGTGTTATCTATACTGATAACGGCAAGTTTGAGGTTGAAGATACTGTTAAGAATGCAGATTCAGTATATATTCACAGCGGTGAAATCAAAGAGGGCGTTATTTCAAAGAATGATGCCGTTAAGGCTGAAATAAATGCTGTAAGACGCCGCGCAATTATGAGAAACCACACTGCAGCGCATCTTCTTCAGCACGAACTGAGAGGTGTTCTCGGAAACCATGTTGAGCAGGCTGGTTCACTTGTTGATGAAAGCATTGTTCGTTTCGACTTCACTCACTTCAATGCACTTTCAAAGGAAGAGCTTGAAACCGTTGAAAAGCGAGTAAACGATGTTATTATGTCGGCAGTCGGCGTATCAATGAAGGCAATGCCTATTGAAGAAGCAAAGAAGATGGGCGCAATGATGCTCTTCGGCGAAAAGTACGGCGATGTTGTTCGTGTTGTAACAGCAGGGGATTCGATTGAATTCTGCGGCGGTACCCATGTTTCAAACAGCGGTGAGCTCGGTATGTTCAAAATCGTAAGCGAAGCATCTGTTGCAAGCGGTGTAAGAAGAATCACCGGTGTTACGGGTACAAATGCTTATAATATGTTTAATGTTAGCGTTGAAACCCTTAAGAACCTTGCAGGCAAGCTCAAGGGCGCTGAAAATGAAATCGAAAGCAAGGTAGACGCTCTTATAACAGAGAATAAAGACGCCGCAAAGAAGATTAATAATCTTGAAGCAGAAATAACAAAGCTTAAGAGCGCAGATATGTTCTCGAAGCCCGAAACAGTTGGCTCACTTGAGGTATTCAGCGCAAGAGTTGACGGCGCAACACCTGATGCACTTCGCTCAATGGGTGATGAGCTTAAAGCATCTAACGATAACGCTGTTGCAGTTATTGCATCTTCAAACGGCGCAAAGGCAACAATCCTTGCAGTATGCGGTAAAAACGCAATAGCAGCAGGGGTTAAAGCAGGCGATGTTGTTCGCGAGGTTGCTAAGATTGCAGGCGGTTCGGGCGGCGGACGCCCCGACAGCGCTATGGCAGGCGCCAAGGATGTTTCAAAGCTTGATGAGGCAATTTCCTCAGCAGCTTCAATAGTTAAGAATATTTTAGGATAAGGAGAACTGCTATGTGCGTTTTTTGTGAAATAATAAACGGCAATATACCAAGCACAAAGGTTTATGAGGATGATATGATGGTTGCCTTCAAGGACTTAAATCCCGTAGCACCCGTTCATATTCTCGCAGTTCCGAAAGAGCATATTGAATGTGCAAACGATATCAATTCGGAAAACAGCAAGTATGTTGCTCATATATTTGAAAAGCTCGGCGAAATCGCAAAGGAGCAGGGAATTAGCTCATACAGAGTTATCAATAACTGCGGCAGCGATGCAGGTCAGAGCGTTATGCATTTGCATTTCCACCTTATCGGAGGAACAAGCTTAGGGGAGAAACTGATATGATTATAGACGGAATGAAAAGAAACGAAAACGATTATTACGAGCTTCATATTGCAGGGCTTACAAGATACTTGCAGAAGTTTTCTGTATCCGATAATCTTGATATTGCAGCCTTCATCCTTTTCGGTGATGTTGAGCTTGCAGAGTGCTGTGCAAGAGAATTGCTCAAAAAGGTTCCCGAGTTTGACTATATTGTTACACCCGAGGCTAAATCAATTCCGCTTGCATACGAAATGAGCAAGCAGAGCGGCAAGAAATACATTGTTGCAAGAAAAGGCGTTAAGGTTTATATGGATAATCCCGTTAAGGTAAGCGTTCGCTCAATAACAACCCAGAAGGAGCAAACCCTCTATCTCGGCCACGAGGACGGCGATTTGCTCACAGGCAAAAGAGTTCTTATTGTTGATGATGTTATTTCAACGGGTGAAAGCCTTAAAGCAGTTGAAGAGCTTGTTAAGAAGTTCAGCGGAAACATTGTTGCAATGTGCGCACCTCTTGCAGAGGGCGAGAGTGCTTTAAGAGAGGATATAGTTTTCCTTGAAAAGCTTCCGTTATTCTTTAAATAATTAAAAAAAGAAAGCTTGAATTTTCAAGCTTTCTCTTTTTTTATTCTTCAGTTTTAAGCAGCTCGTTTATGCATTCGCCGACTTTTCGTTTATCATCATTTGTGAGGCGGCGTATCTTCATAATCAGCTGTTTTTCGTATGCGTCAAGGTCCGTTATTTTGTTTTCGCCGTAAATATCTTTATTAAACTGATTTGGGCTCATAAGTAAATACGAACCGCCTCCATTAACCTCAATTCCGCAAAGCTGATTAATGGATATTTTATAAATCTTGGCAATTTCAAACAATGCCGAAACACTTGGAACAGACCTTTTGTTTTCCCAGTTTCTGTAGGAAGCGGCATCAATTCCCAGCGTGTCCGAAACATTTTTCTGAGTTAAATTATAGGTTTCACGAAGGTTTTTGAGGTTTTGAGCAATATTTTCTTTTATCTGAGCGTTGCTGATATCCAAAAAAACACCCCTTTTTCGACTTTCTTCATATGAATTATACACAAATCGATAATTAATATCAAGTTAAATAATAGTATTTGACAAAAAAATTACAAAATGTTATCATAAGTAATAAGAAATATTACAGGATGTTAAAACGGTGAGGATATGCTGAAAAAACTGACATCGATAATATTGAGCTTGATTATTACGGCATCTGTTTTCAGTATGCCTTTTTCTGCTGAAGCCAAATCCTATAAGCAGCAGCTTTTAGATAAGGGTTTTCCCGAAAGCTATGTAAGCTATTTGGTTGCGCTTCACGAAAAATATCCTAACTGGGTGTTTGAGCCGTTTAAAACAGACCTTGACTGGGAAACTGCCGTAAGCGGCGAGCGCTCACCTCACAGAGACCAGGTGCTTCAGAAAACTTCTTCAAGGGGAAGTGAGTGGTTTTGTCAGTGCTCAAACTGCAGCGGTAATGCACAAGAGGGCAGCAGCTGGTATTCAGCATCAGAGCAGGCTGTTGCATACTATATGGACCCGAGAAACTCACTCAGCGAGAAATACATTTTCCAGTTTGAATCAACAAAATATAATTCTTCGCAGACGCAGAGCGGCGTTGAGGCGATTATTTCATCAACCTGGATGAAAAACGCAAATATTACATATAATTCAACAAGCGGAAAATCAACAACCTATAAGGATGCTGATTCAAACACCGTTAAATATTCAAAGGCAATTATGACCGCAGGTAAGGACAGCGGTATGAGTGCATATTATCTTGCATCAAAGATTGTGCAGGAGGTTGGCGCAAAAACAGCCTCAACGGGCGGTGCCTGCGGAACAAGAGCACCGTTTATCGGTATTTATAACTATTATAACATCGGCGCTTATTCGGGCGCTATGGACGGTTTACAGTGGGCATCGGGCTTCCTTAAATTAAAGAATTCAACAAAGATTTATCTTGAATCCGAGTTTGATACAACTAAAAAAGCTCCGACAGCGGACGGAACCTCAGTATTTATGGGGCAGTATGCTTCATATATTTCAAGCTGCGGAAAGTATTATAAGGTTAAGCTTTATAACGAAAAGTCGGGCGGTTTTACAACCGACGGCAAAACGGGCTACATCCTTAAAACAGATTTCAGCACAACATATTTTAATATCAGCACCCCAACGTACGGCAAGCCGATTTTCGGCAGACCGTGGAATAATCCATATAAAGCCATTTACTTTGGCGCTCAGTATATTGCATACGGCTATCTGCAGTATCAGTACACGAATTATCTTCAGAAATTCAATGTAAACAAAAATTCATCTTCGCTTTACGGTCATGAATATATGACCAATCTCGACGGCGCTCAGAGCGAATCTGCAATTATGTACAGGGCATATAGTGACGCGAGTGTTCTTTCGCAGAAAAGAACCTTCTATATTCCCGTATACAAGAATATGCCCAAGGAAAAATGCAAGGTTGTAGCTGATACCTCAACACCTGAAGAGGAAACAAAAAAACAGGTTAAGGGCTTAACCCTTGACAGCAGAACAAAGGAAACCCTCACATATAAGTGGGATAAATTTGAGGGTGCAACGAAGTATTATATCTATATCAGAAATGTAACAAAGGGAACAACATTTGATAAAACCGTTACAACAAACAGCGCAACGCTTAAGGGCTTAACACCTGCGAATGAATACTCGGTTAAGGTTAGGGCGTATACTTCAAAGGGCTGGAGCGATTATTCAAATGAGAACGTTAAGCACGCGCTGCCCGATAAAATGAATAACCCCTCGATAACCTCGAAGGGCTCGCACTATATTAAGCTGAGCTGGGAAGCCCTGCCGGGCGCGGACGGCTATTATATCTATAGCTACAACGCTTCCACGAAGAAATATACAAAGCTTAAAACCGTTAATGACGGTGCTGCAACCTCGGCAAAGGTAAGCTCGCTGAAAAGCTACACTGATTACACTCTTTGCATTAGCGCCTTCACAGTTGATTCAAAAACAAAGGAAAGCGCAAAAACCGCCAAGGTTTCAGCAAAAACCAAGATGGCAAAGGTTAATCTTAAATCTCTGTCCTCGCCCTCAAAGACTAAGATTAAGGCAACCTGGGAGGCTGTTAACGGCAGTGAGGATGGCTATCAGATTTACTATGCAAGGGATAAGGATTTCAAAAAGATTGTTGCCAAAAAGGAAATAACATCACTTGCAACAACCTCTTATACGGGCAAGAACTTCACCAAAGGGGTTAAGTATTATATCAAGGTAAGAACCTATAAAACGGTTGATAAAAAGAAAAAATACGGCAAATGGAGCAATGTTAAATCCGTTACATCAAAATAAGAAATAAGAGCCGAAATGGCTCTTATTTTTTATGCTTTTTCAAAATATAATCCGTCTGTTAAACAGAAGATTGAAACGCCCTTGAATTTATAATATCTCTGAAGATTAACAACCTTTTCAACAACATCGCTGACAATCAGCGTTGATTTATCAATTTTGCGAACGCTGCCGTCCTGCGAGCAGATATAAACAAATTCACCGTCTGAGGAAGCAAAGGATGGCTTTGAGAAGGTTGATGCATCCTTTGAACCGATTCTTATATCAACCGAATAATTATCGGTGCTGAACCTCATAACGCAGTTTTCGTCCGTGCAAACGCACCAGAAGGAATCCTCATCGGGCGCAAGGGAATAAACGGGGCTATCATTGTGCTTTAATTCCTTTATCCACGAAAGCTCACCGTTGGAATCAAAAAGCCCTGCCTGACCGTTCGGAAAAACAACCAAAACGGATTTATCCTTTAAAATCATTGCCTGGCACTGAATGAAATCGGAAATCTTTTCGCCGATTTTTTCATATGACGAGCCGAATTTTTTAAGCATATATGCTTTTTTTGTTACAACCTCTTTTTCACCTGTTGCAAAATTGATTATGTAGTATTCGGCTTTATCAAGCGATGGTTCAAGCGGATTTTTAGAAACGAAAATAAGTTTGTCCTTCGAGAATTTAACAACATCAATAATCTCTTTATTGCTGATTTTTTCCATGCTCATACCTCACTTCCAACGCTGTTTTCGTCGCTGTTTGCAAGGTAGCTGAGAGTCATCAGCGAATCTGTTAAATGAACGCTTTCAACAAGCACCTCGGGATGAGCCATGGCAATATCGTAGTTTGAAAAATTCCAGAAATACTTAATCCCGAGCTTGCAAAGCAAATCCGTAAGCTCCTTCATATCGTTTGAGGGAATGCAGATAATTGCACATTTGGGTGAATTATCAATGCAAAAGTTCTCAAGATAATTGATATGACGAACGGGAATGCCTTTTATAACCTTGCCCGAAATAGCTTCGTTTTTATCAAAAATACCAACAAGCTTAAAGCCTCTGTTTCCTGTGAAAACCTTTGAAGCAACGGCTTTGCCTATGTTGCCTGCGCCAATAAGAATGGCTTTTGTTTCACTTTCAATGTGAAGAATGTCACCGATTTTACTGTATAATTCGGGAACATTATAGCCGTATCCCTGCTGACCGAATCCGCCGAAGCAGTTGAAGTCGTGGCGGATTTGCGATGCAGTGAGTCCCATTCTTTCGGCAAGCTCCTTTGAGCTTATGCGGACAATGCCGTTGTTTTTTAAATTTTCCAAAAATCTGTAGTAACGGGGTAGTCTTTTTATAACGGAAATGGATATTTCATTTTTTTCCATAGTACCACCTAAATAGTTAAGTTTGTATTATTCGTTATGCCATCTTTGTTATGGTTTCCATAACGTAGTCGCCGAACTCCTCGCAGGTGCAGCCGGTATCGCGTCCTGTGATAACAAGCTTCTTCTCTTCAAACATGCAGATGTCGAGAGCCTTTTCAAGTGCGTCTGCTTCCTTCTGGAAACCGATGTGTGAAAGAAGCATAACGGTTGCTCTGAGCATTGAGCACGGGTCTGCATACTGACCTCTGCCCTCGCTAATCATTCTCGGAGCTGAGCCGTGGATAGCTTCAAACATAGCGTATTTCTTACCGATGTTTGCGCTTCCTGCAGTGCCAACGCCGCCCTGGAATTCAGCAGCCTCGTCGGTGATGATATCGCCGTAGAGATTGGGAAGAACGAAAACCTTGAAATCGCGTCTTCTTGCAGGGTCGATAAGCTTTGCGGTTGTTATATCAACATACCAGTCGTCTGTTACGATTTCGGGGTATTCCTTGCCGATGCTCTTTGCAATGTTAAGGAACTTACCGTCGGTGGTTTTGATGATGTTTGCCTTTGTGATTATTGAAACCTTGCCCTTGTTGTTTCTCTTTGCATAGTCATAAGCAAGCTTTGCAATTCTTTCGCAGCCTTCCTGTGTTGCAACAGTGAAGTCAACAGCAAGGTCGTCTGTGATATTAACGCCGTGTGAGCCAACTGCATAGCCTCCCTCGGTGTTCTCACGGAAGAAGGTCCAGTCGATGCCCTCTTCGGGAACCTTAACGGGACGCATATTTGCAAAGAGGTCGAGCTCTTTTCTCATTGCAACATTTGCAGATTCAACATTCGGCCACGGGTCGCCCTGACGGGGAGTGGTTGTCGGGCCCTTAAGAATAACGTTGCACTTCTTAAGTTCTTCAAGAACATCGTCGGGAATTGCCTTGCCCACTGCTGCACGGTTTTCGATTGTAAGTCCGTCGATAACTCTGAACTCAATCTTGCCGCTTTCAACCTTATCCTTTAAAAGAAATTCAATAACTCTCTGGCTTTCCTTTGTGATAATCGGACCAATGCCGTCACCGCCGCAGATGCCGATAACAATTTTATCAAGTGCATCAAAGTCGGTGAATTCCTTGTCCTCTTTAATTCTTTTTGCTCTTTCAAGCTGCATTTCCATAAGTGAACGGAATTTAACAACAGCTTCTTCTATTGCTTTGTTTTCAAGCTCTGTCATAATATATCTCCTTATTATTATCAATACCGGTCACTGACCACTAACCACTGACCACTGACCACTGTAAAATCTTGCAATGCAAAGATTTTACTTGTTCATTTCCCTTGTATAATCGAGAAGTCCGCCGCAAAGCAGCATTGCTCTCTGTCTTGATGAAAGATGTGAAGAATCAAGGCTGTATTCTTCATTCTTTGTTATGTTCTTCAAAACAACGGGCTTGTTGTTTTCAATGCAATCCCTGATGTCTGCAAGCTCAAGCTCGTCGCCCTGAGTAATCTTGTCGTAATCCTCTTCATTTGCAAAGGTGAAGGGAAGAATGCCTGCGTTAACAAGGTTTGCAACATGAATTCTTGCAAAGCTCTTTGTTATAACAGCCTTAACGCCGAGATAGAGCGGAACAAGCGCTGCGTGCTCTCTTGAAGAGCCCTGACCGTAGTTTGCGCCGCCGATAACAAATCCCTTGCCCTCAGCCTTAATTCTTTCGGGGAATGTTTCATCGCATACGCCGAAGCAATACTGTGAAAGGTGGGGGATATTTGAACGGTAGGGAAGAATCTTTGCGCCTGCAGGCATAATGTGGTCGGTTGTGATGTTATCGCCAACCTTAAGAACTGCCTTGGCTGCAATGCTTTCGGGAAGCGGTTCGGTTTTCGGGAAGGGCTTGATGTTGGGTCCTCTGAGAACTTCAACATCCTTTGCCTCTTCGGGTGATGCAGGAGCTTCAATCATATTATCGTTAATGATGAAGTGCTCGGGCATCGAGATTGAGGGTGCTTCGCCGAGGTCTCTGGGGTCAGTGAGATAGCCTGTTAATGCCGATGCAGCTGCAACCTCGGGAGAAACAAGATAAATCTGACCGTCCTTTGTTCCGCTTCTGCCTTCAAAGTTTCTGTTGAAGGTTCTGAGTGAAACGCCTGCGCTGTTCGGGCTCTGACCCATACCGATGCAGGGACCGCATGCAGATTCAAGAATTCTTGCGCCTGCGTTAATCATATCTGAAAGCGCACCGTTGAGAGCAAGCATATTGAGAACCTGCTTTGAACCGGGTGCGATGCAGAGTGAAACTGTGGGGCAAACGGTTTTGCCTTTAAGAATTGATGCAACCTTCATCATATCAACAAATGATGAGTTTGTGCATGAGCCGATTGCAACCTGGTCAACCTTAATCTTGCCGATTTCGTCGGTTGTTTTAACATTATCGGGCATATGGGGGCAAGCTGCCATGGGTGTAAGCGAGCATAAATCAATGTCGATAACCTCGTCGTATTCAGCGTCGGGGTCTGAAACAAGCTCAACCCAGTCATTCTCTCTGCCCTGTGCTTTAAGGAAAGCAAGAGTTATTTCATCAGAGGGAAAGATTGATGTTGTTGCACCAAGCTCTGCGCCCATATTTGTTATTGTTGCTCTTTCGGGAACTGAAAGGGTTTTAACGCCTTCGCCTGCGTATTCAACGATTTTGCCAACGCCGCCCTTAACGCTCATAATGCGAAGAACCTCAAGAATAACATCCTTTGCCGAAACCCAGGGCTTTAAGTAGCCTGTGAGGTTAATCTTAGTCATTTTCGGCATCGGAATATAGTAAGTTCCGCCGCCCATTGCAACTGCAACATCAAGTCCGCCTGCACCCATTGCAAGCATACCGATACCGCCGCAGGTGGGGGTGTGGCTGTCTGAGCCGATTAAGGTCTTTCCGGGAATACCGAAGCGTTCAAGATGAACCTGGTGGCAGATTCCGTTACCAGGGCGTGAGAAATAAATGCCGTGCTTTTTAGTTACAGTCTGAATAAATCTGTGGTCATCGGCGTTTTCAAAGCCTGTTTGAAGAGTGTTGTGGTCGATATATGCAACCGAACGCTCTGTTTTAACTCTGTCAACTCCCATAGCCTCAAATTCAAGATATGCCATAGTACCTGTTGCATCCTGAGTGAGAGTCTGGTCGATGCGAAGTCCGATTTCGCTTCCAACCTTCATCTCGCCTTCAACAAGATGCGCTTTGATAATTTTCTGAGCAATTGTAAGTCCCATAAGCCTTCTCCTACTTATTAATAATTTTAACGAAGTTATTATATTATATTAATATTTTACTGTCAATAAAAAATTATGATTTATCGCGCAGTCTGAATGACGCAGGGGGACACACCGTCTGCGAAGGAATGTCCCCCCTGCGTCATTGGAAGCACAATCCTATCGGCGAACGAATTGGGCGCTCCCTCCACAGCACACGGGGACGTTCCTCCACCGAACCGTTGCCTTTTAATTTGCAAACGGAGGTGCGTCCCCATGGCGAACGAATAGACGCGTCCTCTTTACTTCACCATCGGCAACGCCCAGATAAATCATAATTTACCCATTCCACTATCCGTGGATATGTTCTGTTTTCCGTTCCTTGCAGTAAAACGGTGAGTATGATATACTCTTTTTGAGGTGAAAACTATGGACGCAGTAAAAACCAGTGAATTTATATCCTTTCTCCGAAAGGAAAAGGGATTAACTCAAACAGAGCTTGCCGAAAAGCTAAGTATCAGCAACCGAACAGTTTCAAAATGGGAAAACGGCGACGGTTATCCCGATATAACAATACTGCCCGAGCTTGCAGAGCTTTTGGGTGTTTCGGTTGACGAGTTGTTAAACGGTGAAAGAATAATAGTTGAAGAAAGCACACCGCAAATTAAATTTGAAGTTGTTTTTACCGAGAACAAAAAGGACATAAAAAGCGCTATAAAATACTTCTTTGAAAGTGTTTCAAGACAGGGCAATCCGCATCTTGTTTCATTTGTTGCAGGATTGATTTTATATATGCTTGCTAAAATTAATGCGTTTCATATTCAGTATGAATTCTTGTTAGATCTCTATAAATACATCGGTATTGCATTTATTGTTTTCTCAATACTTGTAATGCTTACACCTGCATACACCGCGTTTTCTCATTTGAGGAACATTAAAAGCAGATACGGAGAAATTCCTAAATCCAAATGCATATTTTCAGATAAGATTTATATTGAAAACGGCGAAGACGCAAGAGGCAGGATGTATTATTTTTATGAAAGCATAACTAAGTTTATTATCGGAGCGGATGTTTACGATATTGTTATTAACAAAAAGGTTCATCTTGTAATACCGAAAAGCAGTTTAAAGCCCGAAGAGCAAAGCGAATTTGAAAGCTTTATTGCTTCATATGCAAAGGATATCTATAACGCTGAAACAAGAAGAAAGCTTATAAAGGTTTCCAAGGTGTTTTTTATTATTTGTTCGGTTGTTCTTATAGTCACTTTCGTTTTCAGTCAGTATTTAAATAATGCAAAATATTTTTATTATAATCTGAATGCTAAAGCGCAGTATTTCACCGAAAATAAGGAAGTGTTTGAAGAGGGACTTGAAAATGTTTATAAGGATGAGGATATTCAAAATGATTTAAAGGAAAACGGCTGGGCAGCATATTATAATGATGATTTAATTACTCTTGAAAGCATAACGGGTGTTGATGTAACCAAAAGCGCAGTTTATTTTTCATCTGAGTTTGATGTTCGGTATTTTAACGGATATGCATATTACGAGGGCGAGGGCTTACCCACACCGAAGGATATTGATTTTGATGAATCCGAGCTCGATAAAACAGAGCCTGTTTATATCGAAAAAGACGGCGTTTATCTTTTCGGAAAAAATAAAAACGGCACTTTTACAAGGGACGATTGGTATCTTGTTATGCCGCTTGAGGATAACTGGTATTACTGTGAATATCATTAAATAAAAAAGCCAAATGAGAAATCTCATTTGGCTTTTTGCTAATAAGTATCTTTATTTCTGCTTTCTTTTCTATTCATATAACCTTGAAATATGTTATGTATAACTTATGCTTGATTTCAAACTCTTCGGGGTATGCTTCAAGCATTTTTTTATGTGCTGCGCTCCAGCTTTCAAAGGTGTTTTCATCCATTGAAGCAAGGGTGCCGCGGCAGGCGCACATTCTTCCGTGCCAGCTTTCGCGCGTGAAGGGGATTGAGCATTCAAATTCCTTTGTAACCCTGCCTTCAAACAAATCGTCAAACATATCTCTTGAACCGCTTTTGCCAGGCGTCCACGAGCGGTTATATTCCTTAATCAGCATATGGCTTTTATATGCAATTTCATCATCAAGAGTCCAGGTGAGATAAACCTTAATGAACAAACCATTTGGCTTTAACAGTCTTTGAATTTCGCTTTTGATAACCTCTTTATCAAAATACCAGAAGCACTGCGCCGCGGTTATTGCATCAACGCTGTGTGCTTCAAGCCCCGTGCTTTCGGCAGGGCAGGCTAAATATGTGATTCTTTGATTATTTTCTTTTGCGAGTTTTTGAGCATATTTTATTTGCTCATCAGAAATATCAATGCCAATGATTCTTGCGTTTTCATTGTACATATGCTTCGGCAAAACTCCCGTTCCGGTGCCTATATCGAGCCACGCTGAGCCGTCTTTTGCTACACCGAGTTTTCTCAGCTCATCATAAAGGATTTTTGGATATATATCCCTGTATTTCGCATAGCTTTCGGAGGTTAAACTCCAATCAAAGCTCCTGCCGTTATCAATTTTTTCAATTTCCATTTTTTCTCCATGTGGGACAACTGGGGACAGTCCCCAGTTGTCCGCATTAAAGCGCTAAAGTGATTTCGATTAGTAGGTTACTTTTAAATTTTCTTCAGCTTCTGCCACCTTTAACATTATTGCACATTCAATTCTCTTTCTGTGCAGCTCGCAGCCGAATTCGTAAACGCCGTTAACACTGCCCGTAGTGTGATATGCGTTTGCAGCGCAGCCGCCAGAGCAATAAAGCTTTGCAAAGCAATCCTTGCATTCCTTGTGTGAGTAAACATTGCAGGCTTTGAACTGCTCTAATATCTCGGGGTTTGTTACACCGTCAAAGATGGTTCCGAGTTTGAATTTTTCATCGCCTACAAACTGATGGCAGGGGTAAAGCTCGCCGCTCGGGGTAACAGCCATATACTCTGTGCCGACTCCGCAGCCGCTAACTCGTTTAACAATGCATGGTCCCGAATCCAGGTCTATCATATAATGATAGAAGGTGAAGCCGCTGCCGTTTCTGTATCTTTTGAGCATCTCGTTTGCAAGTATTTCATACTGCTCTTTAAGTGTTGGTAAATCCTCTTTTTTCAGCGCATACGCTTCATCGGGCGAGCAAACAACGGGCTCAACTGAAAGCTCCTTGAAACCGAGGTCTGCCATATGTATTAAATCCTTTGAAAAATCGGTGTTGAAGTGGGTATATGTGCCCCTCATATAATAATTCTGCTGATTTCTTGCATCGGCAAACTTTTTAAATTTATCAATAATTAAATCGTAAGAGCCCTTGCCGTTCGGGGTTTTGCGAAGGTTATCGTGAATTTCCTTTCTGCCGTCAAGGGATAAAACAACATTTCCCATCTCTTTGTTGCAGAAATCAATAACCTCATCGTCAACAAGAACGCCGTTTGTTGTTAGCGTAAAGCGGAAGTTTTTGTTATGCGTTTTTTCAAGCTCGCGTCCGTATTTAACAAGCTCCTTGCAAACCCCCCAGTTTAAAAGGGGCTCGCCGCCGAAAAAGTCCACTTCAAGATTTTTTCTTGTTCCGCTGTTTTCAACAAGAAAATCAAGCGCCTTTTTGCCAACCTCAAGGCTCATTAAGCCCTTATCGCTGCCGCCATATTCGCCCTTGCCTGCAAAGCAGTATTCGCAGTTAAGATTACAGCCGTGTGCAACATGCAGGCAGATTGCCTTAATAACGCTCTGACGCTGCTTGAATTCATCTGCCAAACCTTCAAAGGTATCCTCTGCAAAAAGCCTGCCTTCAGCCTTCAGCGCTTCAATATCCTCAAAGCAGAGGTCTATATCCTCAGCGGTAACATCCTCTTTATCGCAGTATTTATCAAGGATGAAGTTTTTGATTTCATCCTTTGATTTTTCTTCATACATACTGATAATATCAAAGGCAACCTCATCAACGGAATGAACGCATCCGCTGTTCTGGTCGATTATGATATTATAGCCGTTCATTTTATATGCGTGTATCATAGTTCTCCTTCGTCGAAAATTACGAGTTACGAATTACGAATTACGAATTTAAGGACCTGCGGTCGGCGATATATAATTGCCGTCTGCAAGACCATAAAACTCGGAGCTCGGAACGCGGAACTCTCAACTTTCCATATAGAAAAACGGCGGTTGAACCGCCGTAAATCCGGATTAATTATTTCTTGTTTTGCTCACATTTCTGATTTGCAACTGAGCAAGAAGTTTTGCTTGCAGACTGGCAGGATGTCTGGCACTCGCCGCAGCCGCCCTTCTTAGCAGATTCGCAAAGATTCTTTGAGCTTAAAGTCTTAATTCTTTTCATGGGAATCACTCCTTAATTTATTTCTTTAGTATTATAATTTATCTCTTTGTTTTTGTCAATATCTTATCAGGCAATAATGCGCTGTCTGAAATAACATTTACGCCGCTTTCGAGAAGCTCTTTTATGTATTCAAGCGTATTGGCTGAAATAATTTCATTCGGCACTATAAGAGGAATATCGGGCGGATATGCAAAAACAAATTCATTTGAAATTTTGCCTGCCGCTTTTTCAAGCTCTGTTTCCTCAAAGCATTCATCAATGGAAATAAGCATTTCATCGTCGGGGCAGGGGGGCTTTTTAAATACTTCTGCTGTCTTTTCATTAAGCACGCCGTCCGTTATCATTAATGCATTATAAAGCTCTTTAAGCGCGATTTCATCATCGGCAACGGTGCTGATAAGAATAATATAACTTTTGCTTATGGCTTCAGGCTCGATATTGAATCTGAATTCAAGTGTGTTTGTAAGCTCGGCAGCGCTTATATGCGCGTTTTCACACGAAACAACAATTCTGCTTAAATCATCAGCCCTAAGCAGTTTAAGATGCTTTAATTCAAGGTTGTAGAATTCTTCTAAAAGCTCATAGTAACTTTCAAAATCACCCTTGTTGTTTTCAATGTAGTCAAGGCAGATATCAACCGAATTCATCAAAACATAGCTCGGTGAGCTTGTTTCAAATATATCAAGAAAGAGCTTAACCCTGCTAATGTATTCTTTATTAAAAACATTTAATACTGCCGTCTGTGTGAGCGCAGGAAGTGTTTTGTGCAGACTTGAAACAACAATATCGCCCTTGGGATATTTCGGAAAATCCGCAATACCGAAATGCGCGCCGTGTGCTGCGTCAATTATCAATGGAACAGGCGAGGTAATCTCTGAAATATATCCCTCATAGGTTGGTGAAGTGATAATAAGTGCTTTAGCTTCGGGATGCTTTTTAATTGCTTCGTCAACAGTTCTTTGCTCTATGCGAGTATAAAATCCGTTTTCAGCGTTGAATTCGGGCTCGATATAGATAACTTTTAGCTTTCTCAGCATACAGGCGTTAAAAACGCTTTTATGGCAGTTTCTTGCAATAATAACAGTGTCGCCCTCGCTGCAAACTGCAAAAACAGCCGAAAGAATGCCAACGGTTGAGCCGCCGACAAGCATAAAGGATTTTTCTGCTTTATAGTGCACTTTAAGGCGGTTTTCAATATCAAGCAAAACGCCCTCTGGGTTGTGAAGATTATCAAAGCCATTGATTTCGGTTATATCAATCTCACTGCCCGAAATTCCGAATTTTGCATTTCGTTTATGCCCGGGCATATGGAAGGGATATGAATTAAGGCTGTTGAGCTTATTGTTTAATTTCAACTTTATCCCTCCTTAAAATAACGGTGTTAAGCATTATGAAGCCTGCAAAAATCGGAAGAGCTTCAATAAGTGCATTTTCCTTAAAAATTAAAAGCATTACTAAATCAATAATAAGTGTTGCCGCGCAAAGATAAGTTAAAACCTTGAAAACAAGCGCTTTTTTATAGCACAGCAAAAACAGTAGAAAAATGGTAGTGCCCATTACAACCGAAAACAAAAGCGACCCCGTGCAGTGCAGATAATAGGAAAGCTTGTTATCGTAATCAAAATCAAAGCAGAGAAATAAAATCATTCCTATACCCGAAATTGCTAACAGGGGAATATATATTTTTGTTTTCAGATATCTTCTGTATGCAATGCAAATTGAATATGCAAGCGCCAAAAAGGTTATTGCACCCCATATAAGAAACAAGCCCTTGTGCGTTATGCCTATTTTCGAAAGCGCACCGCTGTGCTTATACGGAATTCCGAAGTGCATATACCATATTGTATATATAAATGATATTGCACATAAAAATGCAGAAATAGTTTTTCTCATCCAATCACCGATAAGATAATAACACATTGAATTAGTTTTATCAATGTGTTATATTAATATTGCAGAGCGTAGCGAGTAACAGATTCTCGGCTCCTTCTCGTCGAAACATATTATGCGATTGAAGCATTTTGAAATCAAAATGCTATAAATCGCTCCATATGTTTCTCCTCTCAAATCAAAATGTATGGCATTTTGATTTGCAATACAGATGCGGATACTTGTACCGCATCTGATAGGAAGAACATACAAAGTGATTATTAATATATTGCTAAACAGCAATATATTTCAATCACGAAGTTTGTTCTGACGTGGGAGCTGTCACGAAGTGACTGAGGGATTTTGACTGAAATTCAATCCCTCCGACGGCTGCGCCGCCACCTCCCTTTGGTAAAGGGAGTCAAGAATAGGTAGGTGATTATTATGAAATTTATTTCATGGAATGTTAACGGACTCAGAGCATGCATAACAAAGGGCTTTGAGGATTTCTTCAATGAAATCGATGCCGATATATTCTGCCTTCAGGAAACAAAGCTTAACGACGGTCCTGCCGTTTTCTCTCCCGAGGGCTATTATGCATACTGGAACTATGCCGAGAAGAAGGGATATTCCGGAACTGCAATTTTCACAAAAAAAGAGCCCATATCCGCAACCTACGGAATGGAAATTGAAGAGCACGATAAGGAAGGCAGACTCATAACTCTTGAATTCGAGGATTATTATTTCATAACAGTTTATGTTCCCAATTCAAAAAGAGAGCTTTTAAGGCTTGATTACAGAAAGGTCTGGGAGGATGATTTCTTAAGCTATATCAAAGCGCTTGATGAAAAGAAGCCCGTTATATACTGCGGTGATTTGAATGTTGCACATAAGGAAATAGACCTTAAAAACCCGAAAACAAATCATATGAACGCAGGCTTTACCGATGATGAAAGAGAAAAAATCTCAAATGTTCTGGACAGCGGCTTTACTGATACTTTCAGATATTTCTATCCCGATAAAGAGGGGATATATTCTTGGTGGAGCTATATGTTTAAATCAC
>SVQE01000014.1 GCA_015065505.1 Oscillospiraceae bacterium | reverse complement strand
AGAGATTAAGAATAGAGAGAAAATGATGAAAAAAATCTGCTATGTTGTAACAATTCCGCTTTCCTTCAGAGCATTCTTTATGCCTCAGTTGAAGTATTTAGCCGATAACGGATTTGATGTTTCGGTTATTTGCTGTCCTGATGATACTCTTCAGGATGAATTAGGGGAAAGAATACGCTTTATTCCTGCTGAGATTCCGCGAGGTATTTCTGTTTTCGGTTCAATGAAAGCGATTGTTCAGCTTAAAAAGATTTTTAAGAGGGAAAAATTCGATTTAGTTCAGTATTCAACCGCTAATGCTGCATTCTATTCAAGTATCGCATCAAGGAAGGCGGGTATTAAGCTTAGAAACTATCACTTGATGGGTATCAGGTATTTAGGCTTCAGCGGAATTATAAGAAAGATTTTCAAAACTATCGAAAAAATATCGTGTAATAATTCAACATCAATTGAATGTGTAAGTAATTCAAATCTTAAAACG
This sequence comes from Oscillospiraceae bacterium, assembly GCA_015065505.1. Classification (GTDB taxonomy): domain Bacteria; phylum Bacillota; class Clostridia; order Oscillospirales; family Acutalibacteraceae; genus Eubacterium_R. The sequence goes on along the minus strand of SVQE01000014.1, from coordinate 43,547 downwards.
GGTATTCAGGAAGGCTTATTTGATGCATCAAAGGGAACCGTTGTTTGGAACGGAAGCACAGGCGGTGTTGACTTAAATAAATTTGACTTCAGCAAAAGAGAATTATGGCGAAATGAAATTCGCAACAAATACGGCTTCAACGACGATGATTTTGTTATAGGCTTTGTCGGAAGGATAACTAAGGATAAGGGTATTGATGAGCTGTTAAATGCATTCTTTGAAATGAAAAACAAAGCCAAACTGATGTTTATCGGAGATAAAGAGGGCATTGAAACACTTAACAAGGATTTGTGGTCGAGAGCACAGAGTGATGAAAATATCACATTTGTTGATTTTACCGATGAAATAGAAAAATACTTTCCTGCATTGGATGTTATTGCACTCCCGAGCTACAGGGAAGGCTTCGGTAATGTAATTATTGAAGCAGCTGCTATGGGAACGCCGGCAATAATCAGCAATATTCCAGGTCCGATTGATGCGGTTGAATTAGGAACAACCGGAATTGTTGTAAATAAAGGTGATTGGGAAGATTTAAAAGAAAAACTTGATGATGTAATCGAAAATAACTCATTATCAAGTCCCGAATACTGCCATGAATTTATAAAGAGTCATTTTGATTCCGAAGAATTATGCAAAAAAATAGCTGAAAGAAAGAAAATGCTTTTAGGTGAATAATATGCTGAATAATGGTTATTTCTGTGTTTCGCTCGATATGGAATTATATTGGGGCGTTCACGATACCGGTTCATTTGAATATTTTGAAAACATAAAGAGTGCAAGAGAAAAAGCAATACCCGGTATGCTGGAGCTTTTTAATAAATACGGCGTTCACACAACCTGGGCTATTGTCGGAGCTGCATTTGCAAGGAAGCTTAATGAGCTTGATAAATATATTCCTTCAAAAGACTTATTGCCGACATACGAAAATGAAATCCGCTCACCTTATCATTTATTTGAAGAAAATGTAATTGATGAAGACGGAGAAAGGCCATCTGCTTTTCTTGCAGGTAATGAATTAGAGAAAATAATGTCCGTTCCTCATCAGGAAATAGGAACTCACACATTCTCACATTATTATTGCAATGAACCCGGTCAGAGCGTAGAACAGTTCAAAGCTGATTTAAAAGCAGCAATTGCAATTGCTAAAGACAATCAAATTGAACTAAAAAGCATAGTTTATCCGAAAAATGAAATAGATGTTTCTTATCTTGAGGCAAGCAGTAAGCTTGGAATTGAAGCATACAGAGGAATTGAAAGCAACTGGATTTATAATTCAAATCTGCCGCTGATAATAAAGAAAATCCTTAGATTTGCTGATGCTTATTTCCCTATAAGCGGTGCTAATTGCCATGAGCCTGTAATAAACGGCGGATTGATTAATGTCTGTGCTTCAAGAATTTTAAAGCCGTATAATCAAAAACTTTCTTTTTTAGAGTCCTTTAAGCTTAAAAGAATCAAAGGCCAGATGAAATATGCTGCAAAGCATAATAAGTTTTTTCATATCTGGTGGCATCCTCATAATTTCGGCGCATTCACAGAGCAGAATCTTAAAACACTTGAAGAAATTCTTAAGTATTTTGAAAAGCTTCAGGAAGATTACGGTATGCAGAGCGCAAATATCGGTGAACTTGCCACAATTTTTAAGGAGAATTAATAATGTCTAAACTTGTATACAGAATTGGCGACATAAATACCATAGACCAGCAGGTAAAGCTTTTTGATGAAACCTTTAACACCAATTCAACTGTTAAAGGCTGGAAGAGAAAGCATATCGACAATCCTCTGAGCGGAAAATGCACAGTTATGTGTGCCTTTGACGGAGATAAGGTTGTAGGCGTTAACGGCTTTCTTCCGATGGATTATGAATATAAAGGACAGGTTTTTCACACAGTTCAATCCTGCGATACAGCAGTTAATCCGAATTACCGAGGTCAGGGAATATTCACAAAAATGATTGCCGAAGCTCAGAATCATTTTCAAAAAGAGGGCTTTGATGCAGTTGTCGGATTTCCGAATCAGAATTCCTACCATGGTTTCACCAAAAAACTCGGATGGATTGAAATGCACAGAACAATGAAATACTTTTATCCGAATACGGTTAAAAGTGTTGCAAAGAATATGCTTGATAAAAATGTTCCTGCAATTCTCAATCCCATGGCTTCAGTCTGGAGAAATCTTTTCTGCGGCAGATACCTCATCAAAAGCAGCGGTTACAGCGTTGAGAAAAAAACGAAGATTGATGCCGATGAGTTTATCTCAATGCAGAATCCTGAAAAAATACATATAAAAATGACTGATGATTATATGAACTGGAAGCTCAGCGCAGGATACAGTTTATATATCGCAAAAAATAAAAACGACATTGAAGTTTGCCGTTTGCTTGTTTGTGACTTTGTTATCAGCGAAAGCTATAAACGAGGTAATATTCTTCTTATGCATCGCACAAAGAATACAGACGCTTCATCATTTAAAACAGGCGCTGCAATGATACTCAAGCAGTTAAGCAAAGAATATGATATTCTCAGCGTCTGGCAGCAGGAAGACGGTATTGTAAATGAAAGCCTTACAAAGCTTGGCTTTATTGCAAACTTCTCCGAAAAAGAAGGAAGTCCGTTTATTGTTAAGATATTAACTGAAGATGAAAAGAAGAAAGAAATTTTATTGAATAAAGAGCTATGGGAGCCTTCATTTATCGAGGCTGATTATGTGCTCGACAGCAATGTAAAGGAGTAGTTATGCCAAAGGTATCAGTTTTAATGGGTGCATATAATTGCGCTGAGTATGTTGAGGAAGCTATCGACAGCGTATTGAATCAGACCTTTAAGGATTTTGAATTCATTATTGTTAACGACGGTTCCTCCGATAACACGGCTGAAATAGTTAAGGAATTTGAAATAAAAGACGACAGAATAGTTTTTATTGAAAACGACAGAAATCACGGTCTTGCATATACTCTTAACCACGGTCTTGAATATGTTAAGGGCGAATTCATCATCCGTATGGATGGCGACGATATCTCAAAGCCAAACAGATTTGAAAGACTGCTTGAAGCAATGGATGAAAATCCCGATTACGATGTTATAGGTTCAGCTTGTGACCTGTTTGATAAAACAGGAGTATGGGGTGAGGTTTCATTGAATTATAAGCCGAATAAACTTGACGCATTTTATGCTATGACAGTTTCTCATGCAACTGTTATTATGAAAACCGAATCTTTAAGAGCCGTCGGCGGATATGATATTGAAACAGATAAAGCAAGAGCCGAGGATTATGACTTGTGGTGCAGAATGGTTTTAAACGGTTATAAACTGATGTCGATTCCCGATAAGATTTATCAGGTTAGATGGGACAGGGATAATTATTATTCAAGAAGACCATTTAAAACTAAACTTGAAACTGCAAGGCTTATCAAACGTTGGCACAGGCAGATGGGATTTGGACCAAAAGAATATTTGGCTGTTATCAGAACATATATGAAAGCTTTTATTCCAAGCTTTGCAATGAAAATCTATCATAAGCATAAATTACAGAAATAGTGTATAAGGAGCAATTATGGTCGTTTATATAAGTATGACTGTGTTGACTTTGATATTCAGTTATATATTTACTCATAATAAAAAAACATTGGAAACAAATAAGTCTCTCAATCTTGAAATATGGACTGTTCTTATTGTTTGGATTTTAGTATATTCTTTAAGATATATGACGGGAACAGATTTTGGTGGATATCTGAGAAGTTTTAACTTGGCTACTAATGAAAGCTATTCATCATACATCGCAAACACCAGAGATGTTGCCTTTTACTCATTGACTTTCTTTCTAAATAAATTATTCAATGGCAACTTTGTTTTGTATGAAGCAGTTCTTGCAATTCTTTCTTATTTACCTGTTCTTTTAGTTTGTCATAAGGAAAGTGAAGACTATACTTTTTCGGTTTTGTTATTCATTTTTATAATGAATTTTTACAATCCGTTTAATGGTGTACGTCAGGGAATTGCTGTTAGTTTGCTTTTCTATGCACACTATATTCTATTTAAACGAAAAAAGTATATTAAATATGTAATTGTCGTATTAATTGCATTCGGATTTCATTCAACAGTTTTATTTGTAATTCCTTTTTTCCTGTTAAGTAATCTTAAAATTAATAATAAATTTTTATGGGTAATTATCGGAGTTATTACTGCTTCATATTTTGCTATTGGATCTCTGTGGGGAAATATTGTAAAGTTGTTTGAAGCAACAGGTCAGGAAAAGCTTGCAAACGATTATGCCTCAATTACTTTGGAGGGATCTTCCTTTACAAGATTCTTAGTTGCAATACTTCCGGTTGCACTTTCTCTGGTGTTTTACAGAAAGCTTAAAGAGAGCAGAGAGGATATAGATGGAGATATCATCTTGTGCCTTTTTTCCGCAATATTTATGATGTTCAGTATGAAAACCTGGATATTTGCGCGAATTGCTTACTATTTCTCTTCCGCATCAATTATTCTTATACCTAAGATTCCGCATATGTTCAATAAAGATAAAAATAAATACTTTGTTGCAGTAGCAATTGTTGTGCTGTATTTCACCTATATGACTGCACTGTTATTGCACGGAGAAGGAAACTATCTGCCATATACATTTATTACTGATATGGATGAAGTTAGAAACTTCAGATAAAGCAAAACGATTGATAAGGAGTTACCGGATTCTATGAAAACTTCAGTTGCCATGATTACATACTGCAGTGAAAAATACGGTGTAGAGTTTTTAATAAAACAGCTTGACAGTATCAAAAATCAAACTGTTAAACCCGATGAGGTTATTATTGCTGATGACTGTTCAAGTGACAATACTGTTGAGATAATCAAATCATATATAAGCGACAACAAGCTTTCAGGTTGGAGTGTTTATTCAAATGAAAAAAATTTGGGATTTACAAAAAATTCACTCGGCGCAATTATGAAAACAAGCGGAGATGTTGTTTTTCTTGCAGACCAGGACGATATCTGGGTTGAAACAAAGATTGAAGAGGTTGTTAAGGTTTACAAAGCTGAAACTGATGCAATGGTAGTTTCAACAAGATTTAAGTATATCAATCAGGATGATGAGTTTATAAATGACCCGTTTGGAGAAAAAGATTGCTCCAAGGATACCGGCGATTATGATGAACTTGGAATAGAATACTTTTTAGGGACATCTTTTATTCCGGGGTGTGCGCTTTCGGTTCGTGGTTCAATCAGAGAGGTTATAGAGAATATTGGTATGATTGATTTGAACAAATCTCTCGGTAATGATTGGTTTTTGCATATGTGTGCAATGTGCTCGGGAAAAGAATTCAGACTAAATCGACCACTGCTTCTCAGAAGATTTCACACATCAAATCTTTCAATGCAGGGCTTCAGAAAAAATAAGCTGTTAAAGGGAGATAAGGAAAAAAGAGCTCTTTATTTAAACGAAACAATTTACGCACACAAGTATTTCTATGAAAACGAGTTTTTCAGAGACGGCGCGTCTGATAAAAAGCTTGATTTGATGAAAAAAACAATTGAACTCTGGGAATTAAGATTGAAGCTCTTTAATACAAAAAATCCTTTTGTTATTCCAAAGCTTTTGAAGTATAAGGATTGCTATGAAATGACAGTTGTTAATCTTGATGACTGGAAACATCCGTTTAAAGCTGATATCGGATACACATATCTTTCAAAATAAAGGTGAAAAATGATTTCTGTAATAGTTCCGGCATATAATATTGCCCCATATATTGAACGCTGTATAAACAGTATATTAAATCAGACATATAAAGATGTTGAAGTTCTTCTGATTGATGACGGCTCTACTGACGAAACTCCCATTATAGCAGACAGGCTTGCAGAGAAAGACAACCGCGTTCGTGTTTTTCATATTGAAAACAAAGGTGTTTCGAATGCAAGAAATACTGCGTTGAAAAATGCATGCGGCGAATACGTATCAATCATTGACGGTGATGATTATGTTGAGCAAACACTGTTTGAGGACGCAATTAATGCAATGATCGAGAATGATTCCGATGTGTTTATGTTTGAATACTTTGTTGATGATGAAAACGGCTGCACAAGGCATAGCGTTGATGAATCGTTTTATGGAGTACTGGATACTGAAAAAGTTATTCAGTACAGTATTGATGTTGAAAATAGGTTTGCTACAACAAAAATATTCAAAAAGGAGCTTGCCGAAAATGTTTTTTTCAATACCGACATAATTCTCGGTGAAGACACACTTTTTATTTGTGAGGTTCTTTCAAAAGCGAATAAAGTAGTTTATACAGAAAAAGCTTACTATCATTATGTTCTCAGAGATGGCAGCGCAACAAATTCCGCTTTTAACCGAAAAAAGCTTTCGGGCGTTGAGGCTTATCATGGTGTTGTTGAATTATGCGAACAGTTAGGGTATAACGATGTTGCGATGATTTCAAGAAAATCACTTGCAAATCTGGCAGTTCAGCTTGCAAAAATTATTCTCAACACAGAAGATTATCCCGAAAAAAAAGAAGACTTAAAATATTTGAGAAGTATTATTTTGAAATGTAAGAAAGAGCTGGGCTCAGATTCCTGTGTTGATAAAAAGACTAAAATTAAGTTTATCCTTACATCAATCTCTATAAAACTTTTAAAACTCATATGATTTTGGAGTTAGTATGAAAAAGGTTGGAATAGTAAGCTTATATAACGGACAGAACTTCGGAAATAAGCTTCAGAATTATGCTGCAGAGCAGTTATGCCTTGAATACGGATTTTCACCTTACACATTTAAGTATGAAATTGTATCAAAAAATGCAGCAGAAAATATAAGCACAATAAAAAAGCTTAATCCATCTTACATAAAGGCATTTGCAAAGTCGTTTTTGATAAACAGATGCCAGATAAAAAACACAGATACAGGCGTAATCAGTCAGTTTTCATATTGGTATAATAACAGGGGAATGCTTGCAAAAAAATTCAAAATAAGAGAAAACAAGTATAATTCCTTTGATTATAAATATCTGAATTTTGCTCAGAAAATAATTCCGTATAATGAAAGAGATAATGCATGGACTAATGAGTTTGCTATGTTCTTTGCTGGCTCGGACCAGGTATGGAATCCGTATTATCCCTTTGTAGCGGGGAACAATTTTCTGCAATTTGCTCCTGAAGAAAAGCGAGCTTCATTATCTGCAAGCTTTGGTGTGAGTGAAATTCCCGAGCTCAGGCGAGAGGATTATTCAAAATGGTTAAACAGCTTTCGTTTTCTTTCGGTAAGAGAGGAAGCGGGTCAGCAGATTATTAAAGAATTAACAGGCAGAGATTCTGCTGTAACAGCAGACCCGACAATGCTTGTTGATATTTCCGCCTGGGACAAGCTTGCCAAAAAGCCCGATTTCGAGTTACCGGAGAAATACTTATTAACCTATTTCCTCGGAAACCGAACAAAGCGTTATCAGAAATACATTAATAAGCTTTCCAAGAAGTATAATCTAGAAATTATTAATCTTCTTGATATTTTGTCTCCGGAATATCTTACCTGCGATCCCGCTGAGTTTGTTTACTGTATTAAAAACGCTCAGATGATTTGTACTGATTCATTTCATTCAACTGTATTTTCAATTCTGTATAAGAAGGCGTTTGTAACCTTTGACAGGGTTGAAGGCAAACGCTCAATGGGTTCAAGACTAAACACTCTTCTTGGTAGTCTTGAGCTTCAATGCAGAAAATTTGAAAACATCAATGATGATGCAATTAATATTGATTATACGGGAATTGATGATAAGCTTGAAAAGATAAAATCAAAAGCTAAAGGCTATTTTGATGAAGTATTTAAAGCTGCTGATAATAATTCTGCTTTTGTAAACACAAAATTTGATATATACAACACAAATGATTGCACAGGTTGCATGGCTTGCGTTTCGGCTTGTCCGACAAAGGCACTTAGCAGTGTATTAAAAGACGGTTTCTATTATCCGGAGTTAAACAACGAGCTGTGCATAAATTGCAATAAATGCGAAAAAATTTGTCCTGTATTTAATGCAAAAGAAGCTGAAAAACCGCAAAAAGCATATGCTATGCGAATTAAGGACAATGAAGAAGTGATGAAACTGAGCTCTTCAGGCGGCGTAATAACAGCAATCAGCAATGGTTTCATTAACGGGGATTCAGTTTACGGAGCCGCATTTAACGATGACTTCTCGGTGTCTCACATAAGAGTTCGCAGTAACGATGAATTATCAAAAATCAGAAAAGCAAAATATGTTCAGAGTTCAATAGCAGATGCTTTTGAATCAATAAAAAGTGATTTAAGCAGCGGTAAAAGAGTTCTATTTACCGGAACTCCCTGTCAGGTTGCTGCTGTTAAGAGAATTGTTGGTAACCAAGATGGATTCTTTACTGCTGGAGTTGTTTGTCACGGAGTGCCTTCTCCTCAGCTGTGGCAAGAACATTTACAAAAGCTTGAAGAGGAACACAAAAGCAAAATTATTTCAGTTGATTTCAGAGACAAAACAACGGGATGGAAAGCTTATTATATGACATATTGCTTTGAGAGTGGCGAAAAGCTCAGCGTTGCTCCTGCAAATGATAGCTATATGAATGCTTTTTATCACAACAAATCACTCCGTCCATCCTGTCATAACTGCCATTTCAAGGCAGGTAATTGCGGTGCAGATATTATTATCGGAGATTTCTGGGGACTGAATATGCTTGATAATTCCCTTGATGACGATAAAGGAATGTCGGTGGTTACAATTCACAGCGAAAAGGGAAGAGAGTTAATTAAAAATAATGTTGAAATAGTTAAAGAATTTGATTGCGTAATTGCAATGGGGCAAAATCCTTCTTATTATTACTCTTCAAATCTTTAATTACAATTATCAGGTCAGGTTATAGATTTAATTATGAAAGATTCATTAGACAGAAGTAGCTATATTAAGAATTCTTCAAGGAATTTTGCATATGGCACAATATCTCAAGTGTTGAATATTGTTATAAAATTTGGCGTAAGAACTGTTTTTATCAAATTTCTGGGTGAACAGTATTTAGGTATAAACGGTTTATACACAAATGTTTTAACAATTTTATCGCTTGCTGAATGCGGTTTTGGTGCTGCAGTTGTTTATAGCTTATATAAGCCGATTGTTGATGATGATAAGGAAAGAATAAAGGCAATAATGCAGTTCTTCAAAAAGGTTTACAGGGTTATTGGCTTAATCGTATTAGCCGTTGGCTGTGCTTTGATACCTTTTCTCAAGTATTTGGTTACTGATATCACACTTGTAAATAACACTCAGCTTATTGTTTATTATTCGCTATTTTTGGCAGACACGGTTGCGTCATATCTGTTTTTTGCATATAAACAGACCTTTCTAAATGCAGATCAAAGGAACTACCTCGTATCAAGATATGAATTCATCACAAATGTAATTAAGTCTGTTGTTCAGGTAATACTGATTATTGTTTTCAAGGCATATATATTCTTCCTTGTTACGCAGGTTTGCTGCACTCTGATTAAAAATGTTTTAGTTGCAAGAAAGGTTGATAAACTTTATCCATATATGTTTGAATCGGCAGTACCGATTGATAAGGCTGATAAGAATAAAATTATTGAAGATGTTAAAGCGCTGTTTTTGCAAAACATAGGTAATGTTGCTTTAAACGGAACGGATAACCTTATTATTTCATCAATGATAAGCACTGTAATAGTTGGAATATATTCAAACTATGTTCTTATTATGGGTTCTGTTGAGATGGTGCTTGTCCAGTTGTTTAAATCTATTCAGGCAAGTTTGGGGCATTTCTTTGCCAACAACGACAATGAGTCTAATTATAATTTGTTTAAACGCGTTGACTTTTTAAATTTCTGGCTCTATGGCTTTTCAACAATTGCTTTATACACATTATATAATGAGTTTATTGTTTTATGGCTTGGAGAGAATTATATTCTTGATAATTTATGCGTAGCAATTATTTGTGCAAATTTCTATGTATGCGGAATAATGAGAACGCTATGGACTATCAGGGCAACACTCGGCTTATTTGTTCAGGGAAAATACAGATATATTTTCACAGCAGTAGTTAATCTTGCTGTATCGATTATTCTGGCAAAACCTCTCGGAATTATCGGCGTATTCTTAGGAACGCTTGTTTCAAGATTAGGCGTAAGCGGTTGGTATGACCCATATATTATCTTAAAACACGCATTTGGCAAAAAGCCGTTTTCATATTATGCGCTGTATATTTACAGAGTTGCTTTAATTATCGGAATATCATTGCTGCTGCAGTTTATAAAGCCGATACTTTGTTTTACTGATTCAAATATTTTAAATTTAATAATTATGATGGTTGCAACTGCTATTATTCCGAATTTAGTATTTTTATTAGTTAATATAAAAAGTCCGTATCTGAGGTATTATCTCAATATTATTAAGATGAAAGTATTGAAGATGGGAAATTGAATATATGTAAATATTTCTTTTTGACTTAATATGTGGAGGATTGTGCTTTGAATAATGTGAACATTCTATTAACTTCTGTTGGCCGAAGAAGTTATATGGTGAACTATTTTAAAGATGTGTTAAATGGAAAAGGCAAGGTATTTGTGGCTAACAGTTCAGAATTAAGTCCTGCATTTAGAGTTGCAGACGGATGCGTTGTTACCCCTTTGATATATGATGAAAATTATATTCCTTTTCTAATTGAATATTGTAAAAAGAATAATATTAAAGTAATTATATCTCTTTTTGATATTGATTTGCCGATTTTGTCTAAAAATAAGGAATTGTTTAACAAAAATGGTATAAATGTAATTGTTTCTAATCTTAGTACCGTCGAAATCTGCAATGATAAATGGAAAACGTATTTATTTCTTTTAAAAAACAATTTTAATGTTCCTAAAACCTATATAGATTTAGCAGAAGCTGAAAAAGATATTAAAGAAGGTGAATTATCATTTCCGTTATTCGTTAAGCCTCGTTGGGGAATGGGTTCAATTTCAGTTTTTAAAGCTGATAATATTGATGAATTAACTGTATTCTATAAAAAAGTGAAAAGAGAAGTTCATAACACTTATTTGAAATATGAATCTTCAATTGATAAAGACCATTGTGTGTTAATCCAACAAAAGATTAATGGACAGGAATATGGCATGGATGTTATTAATGATTTAGATGGTTTATATCAAAATACAATTGTTAAGAAGAAAATTGCTATGCGTGCCGGTGAAACTGATTGTGCACAAACAGTTAATAACGGAGTTTTCGAAAAAACGGGTAGAGAGCTGTCGAAGCATATAAAACATATATCAAATTTAGATGTTGATGTTTTTCTATCGGATAATAATGAAGTGTTTGTATTGGAAATGAATGCTCGTTTCGGTGGAGGATATCCTTTTAGCCATATGGCAGGTGTAAACTTACCTAAAGCAATAATTAATTGGATTAATAATGAAGAAAATGATAAAAGAATATTTGATTACAAAGAAAATTGTTTATTACAAAAGGATATAAATATCATTTTTCTTAATGAATAAATCTAAATGCATTAATAATCTGAAAGCAAAAAAGGAGTGAATTAATGAGCAAAGAATTTGAGGGTAAAAAGCTTTTAGTGCTTGGAGCAAAGGGTCTTGCTGTAGAAATAATTAATCATGCAAAAGCAATGGGCGCATATGTTATTGCAGCTGACTTCTACGAAGACTCGATTGGAAAAAAAATTGCGGATAGAGGTGTTGATATTGATGCCACTGATGTTGATGCAATAGTTGCTTTTTGCAGAAAAGAAAAGGTCGACGGAGTCACTACAGGCTTTTTTGATGTATTATTGAAACCATGTTATGAGGTTTGTAAAAGATTGAACTTGCCATATTATGCAACAGAAAAAATGATAAATATGGCAACAAATAAAACTGTTTTTAAAGAAACTTGTAAAAAGTATGATGTCCCGGTTCCAGAAACACTTTTTATTGGAAGTGACTTAAGTGATGAGCTTATTGAGAGTATTGCTTTTCCTGTTTTTGTTAAGCCTCTTGATGCAAGCGGTTCAAGAGGTGCGGGTGTATGTTATAATGTGTGTGAGTTTAAAGAACAGTTTTCTAAGGCAAAGAGTTTTTCTGATACGGATATTGTTTTAGTTGAGCAATATATCACAGGAAGAGAATTCTTACTTGATTATATTGCTGTTGATGGAGAATTTAGACTTCTTGAGAGCTTTGACAGATATACTTGTTCAGATAGATTAAGTGCCGTAAATTACGCAAATTTCAGTATTGCACCATCTCTGTTTCTGAATCAATACTATGAAGAAATCAATGATAAAGTAATTAATATGTTTAAAGCAGAAGGCTTTACCGATGGATTAATATTCCTACAGGGTCATTTCGATGGGAATAAGATAACATTTTATGAAATGGGTTGTAGATTGGGCGGTGCTTTTTATAATCTTGAGGAAGAAGTTCTGAAATTCAATTCAATTGATATGGTAATCCGATATGCTTTAACGGGAAAAATGATTAATGATATTGATTGTATTGATAAGAAGATAGCAATTTTCAAAGATTTTGCAGTTTCGTATAATTTTTTACTTAGCGGAAAAGATGAGACAGTGAACAAGATTATCGGTCTTGAAGATATAAGAAAAATCGACTCTGTTGCTGCAACAATTCAAAACGCTTTTGAAGGCAATAATTACTATAATGATAGAATCGTTGACAAGCCCGCTCTAACTATTCATTTTGTTGAGAAATCTATTGATGATGTAAAATCAACAATTAACTATATGAATGGAATTTTTGATGTATTAAACAAAGATGGTAAATCCATGTTAATGGAAAAGTTTAATCCCGAAAGTATAGAATTGTAATAATAGGAGGTATATTATGAAAATAACTGTAATTGGATGTGGAAACGGTGCTTTTGCTACTGCTGCCGATCTTTCATCAAGAGGACACCAAATAACCTTGTTTGTTCAGGAAGAACACAAAAAGAATTTCGATGCAATAAGAGATACTAAAATTATTAAAACTACCGGAGTTGGTCCAGTAGGTGACATTCCGATTTATGAAATAACTAATGATATCGATGTTGCAATGAGTGACTATGATTTAATAATCCCCGTTTTACCATCTTTTGCACATGAAGATGTTGCCAAAAAAATTGCGCCTTATATTAAGAAAGGTGATAAGATATTCTTGTCACCCGGAAGCACAGGCGGTGCACTTGTTTTTGCTAAGGTATTAAGAGATAACAACAAACTTGAAGGTGTTAAACTCGCCGAGGTACACACATTGCCATATACAGCAAGAAGAGTTGGTACAGACGGTGTTAATATATCTCTTATTACTGATGTTATGTACTTTGCGGCTTTTCCGGCTGTTTATAACCAGGAAATGTATGATTTGATTCATCCTTTATATCCAAATTTAAAGATGATGAGTGATGTTTTAGAAACCGGACTTAATAACGGTAACGGAACAACACATCCGGCACCGGTAGTATTAAATGCAGGTAAGATTGAATACTACAAAAAGCACTATCACTATAAAGAAGGTATTACTCCATCGGTCGGAAATGTTATTCAGTTAATTGATGATGAGCGCAAAAATATATGCAAAGCGTTTGGATATGAAGAAATTGATATTAAAGACAGGCTTTACAATATGGGCTATTGTCCGAGAAAAGATACTGTCTATGAATGTATTCAAGGAAGCACAGATATCTTTTTACCCCTCGAAGGTCCTAATGATTTGAACGGAAGATATTTAGTTGAGGATGCTCCTTACACTTTGGTATGTATGTCGAGTGTTGCTGCCTCAGCCGGAGTAAAAACGCCTTTAATGCAATCTGTTGTTAATCTTGCAGGTGCTTTAAAGAATGAAAATTACTGGGCAACCGGACGCACATTAGAAAAGGTTGGTCTGGATAATATGACAGTTGATCAAATTAAGAATTATCTTCAGACCGGAGTTGTTGAATAAAGAATAAATGATGTGGAGGAGTTATCAATGAATGATAACCAGAGCAAATTCAATCCGGTGTTAAGATCCAGTGACATTCTCGTTGTTGCTTTTGGAGCAATGATTGGTTGGGGCTGGGTAGTTTCATCGGGAATGTGGATTCAGCAAGGCGGAATTTTAGGTACTATAATCGGGTTTTTGATTGGCGGAATAATGATTTATTTCGTTGGACTATGTTATGCTGAATTAACAACAGCAATGCCGTTATGCGGAGGCGAGCATGTTTTTAGTTTCAAGGCATTTGGACCTGTAGGTTCATATATATGCACATGGGCAATAATACTCAGTTATATAGGTGTTGTTTGTTATGAAGCAGTTTCATTTCCAACAATACTCCAGTATATCTTTCCAAATATTTTAAAAGGATACATGTATACTGTTAACGGTTTTGATGTATATTGGAGTTGGGTAATTGTATCAATTGTAATGAGCGCGTTGGTAGTTATTCTAAATATTATAGGTACAAAGAAGGCAGCGATTCTCCAAAAATTACTTACAATTATAATTGCTGCTGTTGGTATTGTTCTAGTAGCTGCTTCTGCTTTTTCAGGTGATATAAGCAACTTAAACGGTCAGGTTTTTATCGGTTCAAACAGTAATGAAGTTACTATGAATATTTTGAAAGTAGCTATTATGACTCCGTTCTTTTTCTTTGGATTTGATGTTATTCCTCAGGCAGCAGAAGAGATTAAAGTGCCTTTGAAGAAAATCGGAAAACTTATGCTTCTTTCAATTGTTCTGGCAGTTGCATTCTATGTTTTAATAGTTTTTGCAGTTGGATATATACTTAATTCAGAAGATATTTCAACTTCTATGAATACAACAGGTCTCGTAACTGCTGATGCAATGGCAAAAGCTTTTAATAGTAGTGCAATGGCAAAGATTTTAATCATAGGGGGTCTTTGCGGTATTATTACCAGCTGGAATTCATTTCTTATCGGTGGAAGTAGAGCAATATATTCGATGGCTGAATCAAATATGCTTCCTAAAGTTTTTTCAAAATTACATAGTAAAAATAAAACACCAATAACTGCATTATTATTAATTGGTGCATTGTCGATTATTTCTCCTTTCTTCGGAAGAACTATGTTGATTTGGGTTGTTGACGCTGCTAACTTTACTTGTTGTTTAGCATATTGCATGGTTTCTCTTTCATTTTTGAGACTTAGAAAAAAGATGCCTGATATGAACAGACCGTACAAAATAAAGCATTATAGAATTGTTGGTACAATTGCTGTCTTGATGTCCGGCGTAATGGCAGGAATGTATATTATTCCGGGAACTAATTGCTCATTAACATGGCAGGAATGGATAATTGTTGCCGGATGGGTTTTGTTAGGAATAATATTTGCTATTAGAAGTTATAAAAAATATAGAGGCAATTACGTAATTGAGTAGGATAATATTATGATTAATGTAACCCGTTCTTCAATGCCGTATTTTGAAGAATACTGCAATGAAATTAAAGAAATATGGGATAGCCGATGGCTAACCAATATGGGTCCGAAGCATAAAAAGTTTCAGGCTGATTTAATTGAATATCTTGACGTAGAAAAGATTGATTTATTCTGCAACGGTCATATGGCGCTTGAAATGGCAATTCAGGCAATGGGATTAACCGGCGAGGTTATAACAACTCCGTTTACCTTCGCTTCAACAACCCATGCTATTGTTCGTAACGGGTTAACTCCCGTTTTCTGCGATATTGACCCCGATACTTATACAATTGATGTCGGTAAGATTGAAGCACTCATAACAGAAAAAACAAGTGCTATAATTCCTGTTCATGTATATGGGAATATCTGCAATATTGAAGAAATAGAAAGAATTGCAAAGGAGCATAATCTTAAAGTAATTTATGATGCTGCCCATGCTTTCGGTGTTAAATATAAGGGCAGGGGAATAGGTTCGTTTGGAGATGCTTCAATGTTTTCTTTCCACGCTACTAAAGTTTTCCACAGCATAGAAGGCGGAGCAGTGTGTTTTAGTGATGACGCATACGGTCTTGATTTATACCGACTTAAAAACTTTGGTATCCGCGGACCTGAAACCGTTGATGCTGTTGGCGCAAATGCAAAAATGAATGAATTCTGTGCTGCTATGGGAATATGCAATCTTCGCCACCTTGATGATGAAATTGCAAAAAGAAAAAAAGTTGTTGAGAAATACAGAAAAAGACTTAGCGGTATTGAAGGTATCGCTATATGCAAGCCACAGGATGATGTTCAGACAAATTATGCATATTTTCCCGTTTTGTTTGATAAGGATGTATTCGGACTTACAAGGGATGAAGTTGCAAATAATTTACTTGATAATGAAATTCTTGCAAGAAAATATTTCTATCCGATAACCAATACATTTGATTGTTATAAGGATATATATGATGCAAATCAGACTCCTGTTGCGCTTGAAATATCCCAAAAGGTTTTAACTCTTCCGCTATATGCTGATTTAAGCGTTGAAGATGTTGAAAGAATCTGTGATGTAATCTTAAAGAAGTGAGGAACTATTATGAAAGGTATTATTTTAGCAGGCGGCAGCGGAACAAGGCTATATCCGCTGACAATGGTAACCTCGAAGCAATTGCTTCCTATTTATGATAAACCTATGGTTTATTATCCTCTCAGCACTTTGATGCTTGCAGGAATTGATGATATTCTTATCATTTCAACTCCTACTGATTTGCCGAATTTTGAGCGATTGCTCGGTGATGGCAGCCAGTATGGAATAAAACTCAGTTATAAGGTTCAACCTTCACCGGACGGACTTGCTCAGGCATTCATTCTCGGTGAAGAGTTCATTGGCGACGATTGCTGTGCTATGATTTTAGGGGATAATATCTTCTATGGCGCAGGCTTTGGTTCTATTCTTGCAAAGGCAAAGGAAAATGCAGAAAAGAATCACAGAGCAACTGTTTTCGGTTATCACGTTGACGATCCCGAGCGTTTCGGAATTGTTGAGTTTGATAAAACAGGTAAGGTGCTTTCTGTTGAAGAAAAACCCGAGCATCCGAAATCAAGCTGGGCAATAACAGGATTATATTTCTATGATAACCGCTGCGTTGAATATGCAAAGGCACAGAAACCGTCTGCTCGTGGTGAGCTTGAAATAACCGATTTAAACAGAGTTTTCCTTGAAAGCGGTGAGCTTGATGTTAAGCTTCTTGGAAGAGGCTTTGCTTGGCTTGACACAGGAACTATGGAAAGCCTTATTGATGCAGCTGATTTTGTTCAGACAATTCAGAAGCAGCAGGGTATCCGTATTTCTGCACCTGAAGAAATAGCATTCCGTATGGGAATGATATCAAAAGAAAAGCTTATTGAATCTGCCGATAAATACGGTAAATCAGATTACGGTAAGTATCTTAAAAAGGTTGCAACTGATGAAACATTAGGAGGAATAAAAGAATGACTATTATAGTAACAGGCGGAGCAGGCTTTATTGGCTCGAATTTCATATTCCATATGCTTAAGGAACATCCCGATTATAGAATTGTTTGTCTTGATAAGCTTACATATGCGGGAAATCTTTCAACTCTTGCTCCTGTTATGGACAACCCGAATTTCAGATTTGTTAAAGCTGATATATGCGATAGGGAAGCAGTTGAAAAGCTTTTTGAAGAAGAGCATCCCGATATTGTTGTAAACTTTGCTGCAGAGAGCCATGTAGACCGTTCTATTGAAGACCCGGGTGTTTTCCTTAAAACAAATATTCTCGGCACTCAGACTCTTATGGATGCCTGCAGAAAATACGGTATTCAGAGATACCACCAGGTATCAACGGATGAGGTATACGGCGACCTTCCTCTTGACAGACCTGATTTATTCTTTACAGAGGAAACCCCGATTCATACATCCTCACCATATTCATCATCAAAGGCAGGCGCAGACCTTCTTGTTCTGGCATATTACAGAACATTTGGGTTGCCTGTTACAATCAGCCGCTGCTCAAATAACTACGGACCATATCACTTTCCTGAAAAGCTTATTCCGCTTATGATTGCAAATGCGCTTAATGATAAGCCTCTTCCCGTTTATGGTGAAGGACTTAATGTTCGTGACTGGCTTTATGTTGAGGACCACTGCAAGGCAATTGACCTTATTATTCACAAAGGCAGAGTTGGCGAGGTTTATAACATCGGCGGTCATAATGAAATGAAGAATATCGATATTGTTAAGCTGATTTGTAAAGAGCTTGGCAAGCCCGAGAGTCTTATTACTTATGTTGCAGACAGAAAGGGTCACGATATGCGCTATGCTATAGATCCTACAAAGATTCATAATGAGCTTGGTTGGCTGCCCGAAACAATGTTTAAAGACGGAATTAAAAAAACAATTCAATGGTATCTTGATAACAAAGAGTGGTGGGAAACCATTATTTCAGGTGAATATCAAGATTATTACGAGAAAATGTATTTAAACAGATAAAAGCAAAATTCAAATTGATTTAGCTTTGAAAAGGAGAACATATGGTTG
Source organism: Oscillospiraceae bacterium (assembly GCA_015065505.1). Taxonomy (GTDB): domain Bacteria; phylum Bacillota; class Clostridia; order Oscillospirales; family Acutalibacteraceae; genus Eubacterium_R. Next base: position 25,074 of record SVQE01000014.1, on the reverse strand, counting down.
AAGTAAGCGTTTGTGTGATATCATATAATTTTGAAAAATATATTTCCCAGACCTTAGATAGCGTTTTGGCGCAAATGACTAATTTTGAATACGAAATTATTGTTTCGGATGATTGCTCAAGTGATAAAACACAGGAAATATTACTCGAGTACAAAAGAAAATATCCTGATTTAATTAAACTTGTATTACTTCCGGAAAATACAAAGGGAGCTTTTACTCAAATTAGAGCACTTGAATTAGTAAAAGGAAAATATATTGCTATCCTTGAAGGCGATGATTTCTGGTGCAATGAAAACAAGTTGCAGATGCAGTATGATTATATGGAAGCGCATCCTGAAAAATCAGCTGTGGTAACACATCTGAATGCGGTTGATGAATTTGGTAATCCATTAAAAATGCCAAAGGATTGGGATAAGAATATTAATAAAGAAGAATTTTCTATTAAAGACTACGAAAAGAAGCCTATTTCTCCTTTTTTACAATCTCTTTTATTTCGCAATAAGGAAAAGTATATAGATCTTTTGCACGAAAGAAATAGATTGGATAACTATACACAGGCAATGTTGCTTTGTGATGGCAATATCGGAATTCTGCCGGATATAACTGCAACTTATCGGATTGTTCACTTCCACGGTGAAAATTACTCTTCGTTACCTATAGAAAAAAAAGCCCTGTTACTCTTTAATTGTGGATTGCTTATTGATGAAAAATTTGGTGATAAAATTAATACAAATCGTATGATGGATAATATTTTAGCAGATGCCATATTATTTGGTCATAAATCTATGACAGAGACTGAAAAGGAATATTATAAAAAACTGAGTTTTGGAAGAAAATGCGACGTTGTGGGACGAATTTTCGGAGTAAGTATTTTCAGGAGAGGCGTCAAACTAATAAAAAGTAAGTTAGCAATATAGTTTTTATTAATAATTTATCATACATTGAGGTAAAAAAATGAAAAAAGTTATAATTAACGGTGCAACGGGATTTATCGGAAAAAACTTAGCAAAAAAGCTTCTTGCAGAAAATGTTGAAGTTACTGCGGTTGTTTTCGACCCCGAAAACCTGGACGACATAAAATGTAACAATCTGAAAATTATTAAAGCGGGTTTTGAGGATTATGAAAAGCTCGGAGAAATGATTCCTCATGATGACTATGATATTATGTTTCATCTTGCATGGGGTGGATATGGTAAGGCAACAAATGATTACAGAGTTCAGCTGATGAATGTAAAGGCAACATGCGATGCTGTTGCAGCTGCAAAAGAAGTTGGCTGCAAAAGATTTGTTTTTTCAAGCTCGTTCTCGGAGTTTATGATTCCTGTAGGAAACGAAAAATCACATAATGATAACGGAGTCTGCAATGTTTACGGAGCGACTAAGGAGTCCGCAAGGCTGACTGCTCAGGCTGTTGCATATCAGAAGGGTATTGAAATGGTCAGCGTTGCATTTTCTAATACATTCGGACCCGGTGACTATTCAACAAGAACACCCAATTTATTTATTTCTAAGTTCCAGAAGCATGAAGATGTTGATTTAACCGAAGGCGTTGATTTATATGAATGGACATTCATTGATGATACGGTTGATGGCTTACTTGCTGCTGCTGAAAAAGGAAAAGCAGGCGAGTTATATTACATAGGTTCAAACAATGTCAGACCTCTTATTGATATTGTTAATGATATCAGAGAAGTTATTTATCCCGAAGGTAAGATTAATGTCGGTAAATATAAAGAGGCATTTAAGTGCGATTATTCAAGCATAGATACCTTTAAGCTCTACCGTGATACAGGATTTCAGGCTAAATGTGATTTTAAGGAATCTGTATTAAAGCTGTCAGACTGGCTTAAAGAGATTGATTTTTAAGGAGCAGAATATGGGACAGATAACTATTGAAAAAAATGTTGGCGGAATTGAAGGTCTTTGCGTTATTACACCGGCAGTACATGGCGACAGCAGAGGTTATTTCATGGAAACCTATAATGAAAGAGATTTGCTGGAAGCAGGAATTGATATAAAATTTGTTCAGGATAATCAGTCTGCTTCAACAAAGGGTGTGTTAAGAGGACTTCACCGTCAGATAAATTTCCCCCAGTCAAAACTTGTTCGAGTAATAAATGGATGTGTTTTTGATGTTGCTGTTGATATGAGGGAAGACAGTCCGACATACCTGAAATGGTACGGCATAGAGCTCAGCGCCGAAAACAAAAAGCAGTTTCTTATTCCCAAGGGCTTTGCACATGGCTTTTTGGTCCTTTCGGATTATGCTGAATTCTGTTATAAGGTTGACGATTTCTTCCATCCAAACGATGAGGGCGGTATTGCTTATAACGACCCGACAATAAATGTTCAGTGGCCTATTCCTGAAGGAATGGAACTGAATCTTTCTGATAAAGATAAGGCTTGGCAGCCTTTAAAATAAATTAGTGAGGTATTTTTAATGAATAAGATTAAAACAGTAACCATTCTTGGTGCAAACGGAACAATGGGGCAGAATATTTCTGCTATATTTGCTTCCTTCGGCAGTGCAAAGGTTTATCTGGTATCACGCGATATTGCTAAATCTGAAGCTGCAAAGAATAATGCATATCACTCTGTAAGAGCTGAGTGTATTAAAGAAAGAATGATTCCTGCGGACTATTCTCAGCTTGAAGAATGCGTTCTGGATTCGGATTTAATATTTGAAGCATGTGCAGAGAATATGTCTATAAAAAATGATATTCATCAGCAGATTTCCGATATACTTAAAAAGCATAATCTTAAAAAGATATTGTGCACGGGAACTTCGGGACTTTCAGTTACTAAGCTTGCTGAAAACTATCCCGAAGAAAACAGGGCTGCTTTTATGGGTATGCATTTCTTTAACCCGCCATATCAACTCACATTGTGTGAAATGATTCCTACTAAATATACCGAAAAAGACAGCAGCATTTTTGAATTTATGAAGAAATATGCAGCTGATGTTCTTCGCAGAACAGTTGTTGAAACTCCTGATACTGCTGCATTTTTAGGCAACAGAATCGGTTTTCAGTTTATTAATGAAGCTATGCAACAGGCTGAAAAATACTGTGAAAACGGCGGTATTGACTACATAGATTCAATTCTCGGCGGTTATTCAGGCCGTTCAATGGCTCCGATTGTAACTGCGAATTTTGTAGGACTCGATGTGCATAAGGCCATTGTTGATAATATTTATGAAAATACCAACGATTATGCAAGAAGCACTTTTGTTTGCCCGGATTATATAAATAAGCTTGTTGACGAAGGCAAAACCGGTCGAAAAGCCGGAGGCGGTGTTTATAAAACCGTTAAAAATGATGATGGCACAAAACAGCATCTTGTTTATGACATAAAGTCGGATGAATACAGAAATCAATCGCGTTACACATTTGATTTTGCTTTATCTATGAAAAACAGCTTAAAACTCGGTGATTATGCAGGTGCGTTTAAAACTCTGATTGAAAGCGATTCACAGGAAGCAAAAATCTGTTGTGAAATGCTGCTTAAATATATTGTATACTCAATGAATGCATCAAAAGAAACCGGCTGTCCCTATTCATCTGCTGATGACGTTATGGCTACAGGTTTCCGTTGGTGTCCTCCAATTGCAATGTATGAAGCTTTCAGTGCAGTTTGTGATTTCAATAAACTGTGCAAAGAACGCCTTACAAGTGATATAAACGAAATAATAATCAAAAACAATCTTCTGGAAAATGTTGAAAAATCAAAGTATGACTACAGAAGATTCATCCTTGCAAAGTAATCGGAAAGGCGGTAGAAGAATATGAGTAAAGTTTTCGTGCTTGGCGGTGCTCAGACTGATTTTGAGCGCAATTGGACTAAAGAAGGAAAAAATGTTATTGCTCTTTTAAGGGAATCAATTGACGATGCTCTTAATGAGGTAGGAATAACTTATCAGAATATTATTGATTTAAATAAAGAAAACAAGGTTGCTTGTTTTGTTGGTAACTTTATTGCCGAACACTATATTGACCAGGGACATCTCGGAGCTTTATTGACCGAGGCATCACCTGCATTTTACGGTGTTCCTTCCGGAAGATATGAGGCTGCATGCGCATCAAGTTCTGTTGCACTTGATGCAGCTATAACAAAGATTAAAAGCGAAGATTACGATTTAGCAATTGTTGTAGGATTTGAATTGATGAAAACAGTTGCTTCAGATGTTTGCGGAGATATTCTCGGAAGGGCGGCTTATTACGAAACAGAGGGAAAGGGAATACCTTATCCCTTCCCGACGTTATTCGGAAAGCTTGCTGATGAAACTGTAAAAAAATATAACCTTGACGAGAAGGAATACCTTGATAATCTTGCAAGAATTTCCGTTATTAACTACAGTAATGCAAAGCGCAATCCTAAAGCACAGACAAGAAGCTGGTTTATGGATTTTGAGCAGGCAAGCAACAGAAATAATGAAACAAATCCGTCAATAGGCGGAATGCTTGCCGTTTCGGACTGCTCGCAGGTTACCGACGGCGCAGCCGTTGTTGTTCTTGCAAGTGAAGCAATGATTGAAAAGCTTGGCAAAAAGGATTTGCCGTATGTTAAGGGCTACGGTCACAGAACAGCGCCCATGCTTTTCGAAACAAAGGTTCACGAACAGCCCGACAGCCCGTATATCCTTCCGTGGACAAGACAGGCTGTTCTGGACGCTTATCGTCGTTCAGGACTCAGCGTTGATGATATTGGTGTTTTTGAAACACACGATTGCTTCACATCTTCCGAATATGCGGCAATTTCTGCTTTTGGTATAGCTGAACCAGGCAAGGAATCCGAAGCTATCAAAAACGGTGTGATTGCTTTTGACGGTGAAAAGCCAATAAATCCAAGCGGCGGTCTTATTGGCTGCGGTCATCCTGTTGGCGCAAGCGGATGCAGAATGTTTCTTGATATTTTCAAGCAGGTTAACGGCAGTGCAGGAAGCTATCAGGTTAAGCATAACGGTGAAATTCCTAAGAATGCACTTATGCTTAATATAGGCGGCACCGCAACAACAAATTATGTATTTATAGTTGGAAAATAATTTAATTCTTTATTCCCGGTGAGATTCAATGAACAGTATTAAATTAGATAACACAACAGTTTTAGTAACAGGTGCAGCCGGCTTTATCGGTGCGAATTTAACAAAGCGCTTGTTAAGTGATTTTAGTAATATTAAGGTTATCGGTATTGATAATATGAACGACTACTACGATGTTAGTTTAAAGGAGTTCCGTTTATCTGAGATTGATAACATTTCTCTTAAAGACAGAAAAAGTGAATTTATTTTTATCAAGGGCAGCATTGCAGACAGGGAGCTTATAAATCAAGTATTTAATGATTATAAGCCTTCGGTTGTTGTTAATCTTGCTGCTCAGGCTGGGGTTCGTTATTCAATAACGAATCCCGATGTTTATATCGAATCCAATATTATCGGCTTTTATAATATTCTTGAAGCTTGCAGGAATCATCCCGTTGAGCATCTTGTTTATGCTTCAAGCTCATCGGTGTACGGCTCTAATAAGAAGGTTCCGTATTCAACTGATGATAAGGTTGATAATCCAGTATCGTTATATGCGGCATCCAAGAAATCAAATGAGCTTATGGCTCATGCATACAGTAAGCTATATAATATTCCGTCGACAGGACTTCGCTTCTTTACTGTTTATGGTCCTGCAGGAAGGCCTGATATGGCTTATTTCGGGTTCACAAATAAGCTGATTAAAGGCGAAAAAATTCAGATATTCAATTACGGAAACTGTTTGCGCGATTTCACATATGTTGATGATATTGTTGAAGGCGTTATAAGGGTTATGCAGGGTGCACCCGAAAAGAAAACAGGCGAGGACGGACTTCCGATTCCGCCATATGCTGTTTATAACATAGGCAACAGCTCACCTGAAAATCTACTTGAGTTTGTCAACATTCTTCAGGAAGAGCTCATAAGCGCAGGCGTTCTTCCGCCTGATTATGATTTTGAAGCACACAAAGAGCTTGTTCCCATGCAGGCTGGTGATGTTCCGGTTACTTTTGCCGATACATCCGAGCTTGAAAAGAATTTCGGATTTAAACCGAGTACACCGCTGAGAGACGGCTTAAAAAGCTTTGCGCAGTGGTATAAAGAATTTTATATGTAATAATGTTCAAGGAGAAATACATATGAAAAAAGTCAGAAAAGCAATAATTCCTGCAGCAGGTCTGGGAACACGAGTTCTGCCTGCTTCAAAGGCAGTTCCGAAGGAAATGCTTAATATCGTTGATAAGCCTGCTATGCAGTACATAGTTGAAGAAGCCTTCAACAGCGGAATAGAAGAGGTTCTGATAATTACAAATCGCGGTAAAGAGGCAATGGAGGACCATTTCGACCATGCCTTTGAGCTTGAAACTAAGCTTGAGGGTAAGGAAGATAAGAAGGAAATACTTGATAGCGTTAAGGCTTGCTCAAATTTCGGCAACATATATTTCCTTCGTCAGAAGGAAACAGGCGGCTTAGGACACGCAGTATTGTGCGCCAAAAATTTTGTCGGTGACGAACCGTTTGCTGTTCTGTATGGCGACGATGTTATTCAGTCTGACGAGCCTGTTACAAAACAGCTTATTGAAACATATGAAAAGTACGATAAAGGTGTAGTTGGTGTCAAAGAAATTCTCGGTGAAGCAATAATGAAGTATTGCTCGCTTAAAGTTAGTCATATTGAGAATAATGAATATAATTGCACTGATATGATTGAAAAGCCGAGTATGGACGAAATAATGTCTAACTATTCCATTAAGGGCAGAGTTGTTTTGCCGCCGAGCATCTTTGAAATTCTGGAAAACACTCCAAAGGGTAAGGGCAATGAGCTTCAGCTTACAGATGCTATGAAAACCCTTGCACAGACCGAGGGTGTTATTGCAGTTGAATTTGACGGAACTGTTCACGATATGGGCAACAAATTCGGTATTCTTAAAGCAAATATTGATTATGCTCTTGAACATCCCGAGTTATCTCAGCAGACAAAGGAATATATAAAAGAAATAGCAAAAAGTTTTTAGTTCTCAGCAAAGGTTATTATTATGAAATGTCAGGAAAAGTTTTTAGAAATATATAAACACGAGGCTTTTGACACAGTTTTCTGTCCGTACAGAGTTTGTCCTCTCGGAGCGCACAGCGACCATCAGCACGGCAAGGTTACTGGTATTGCAATTAACAAAGGCATCAATATTGCTTTCGGTCCTAAAAGGAATGGAGTTATCGAGCTTATTTCTCTTGATTTTGATAAGCGCGCACAGTTCTTTGTTGACAGAGTTCCGAGAACTAAAGAAAATGACTGGGCAGATTATTTAAGAGGAGCTACAATAGCTCTCGGTAAGAAATACAGACTCAGCGTCGGACTTTGCGGAGTTATTGAAGGAAGTCTTCCGATAGGCGGATTATCATCCTCGGCAGCCGTAACACTTACTTTTCTTGTTGCTCTTTGTAAGGTTAATGATGTTCATCCAAGCAAGGAAGAGCTTATTCAGATGTCTGTGTGGGCTGAAAACAAATATGTTGGCGTATCAAGCGGAACACTTGACCAGTCATGTGAGTGTTATTGTAAGGCAAATTCACTTCTTTATCTTGACACTAAAACAGGCGAATATGAAAATATTCCTCAAAGTGAAAACATTCCGCCTTACGAAATTATGATTGTTTTCAGCGGCGTTGAAAGAAGTCTTGCAGGCTCAAAATTCAATATGAGGGTTGATGAATGCAGAAGTGCAGGTTATGCACTGTTGGCGTTTTCAGACAGTGAATACGGCAAATTCAGCGATACCTATTTAAGAGATGTTTCAAGAAGTATTTATGATGAATATAAATCAAAACTTCCTCTAAACTGGGCAAAAAGAGCAGAACACTGGTACACCGAATATCAGAGAGTTGAAGAGGGAGTTAAGCTTTGGGAAAAAGGCGACCTTGAGAATTTCGGAAAGAAGATTTTTGAAAGCGGAAACAGCTCAATTGTTAATTATGAAACAGGCTCACCCGAACTTAAAGCGATTTATGATATTATGGTTAAAACGCCCGGAATCTATGGCGGACGCTTTTCAGGTGCCGGCTTTAAGGGCTGCTGTATGTCGCTGATTAATCCTGAGTATAAGGATGAAATTGCAAAGAGGATTGAAGAGGAATACTTAAAGCAGTTTCCGGAATATAAAGACAGCTTTAAAATTGAATTTTGCCATAGTGTTGACGGACTTAGCTTTTAATATAGGAGTTAACTATGAAAGATTATGATGTTTTGGTTATAGGTCCCGTTTCGTGGGATTGCAATATTGACTATCAGGGAAACAAGCGCGAGGAGCTCGGCGGCGCTGTTGTTGCTTCGGGATTTGCAGCTGCAAAGAGCGGGAATAAAACTGCTTTGTTTACAAAGTCAAAGACTGAAGATAAAGCTGCCGTTCAGACACGCTTTGAAGATTCGGGTGCCGATTTATATTGGGGTGAATCAAAGGATACCTGCTCAATAAAAAATCAGTATTTCACAGCTGATAAGGAAAAGCGCGAATGCACTTCAATGGGCGTTTGCGACACCTTTAAATTTGACGAGTTTCCCGATATTCAGACAAAGATTTATCATTTTGCAGGGCTTGTTTACGGCGATTTTTACGGCGAGCTGTTTAAAGAGGCTTCAAAGCACGGCAAGGTTGCAGTTGATGTTCAGTGCCTTCTTCGCCATGTTGAAGAAGATAAATCCATGGCTTTCCATGATTGGGAAGAAAAGAAGGAATATCTTAAATATATTGATTATCTTAAAACCGACGCTGCAGAGGCTGAAATATTAACGGGCTTAACTGACAGAGCCGAGGCTGCTAAGCTTCTTTATTCCTGGGGCGCAAAAGAGGTTTTGATAACCCATAATACTGAGGTGCTTGCATATGACGGCAAGGAAATTTACACCTTCCCGATTAAAGCACGTAATCTTTCGGGCAGAACAGGCAGGGGAGACACTACCTTTGCAGGCTATATAACCGAGCGTCAGAGAGCTGGTATTAAAGATGCGCTTCTGTATTGCACGGCGCTTGTTTCATTAAAAATGGAAACCCCCGGACCGTTTAAAGGAACGAGGGAGGATGTTCTGGATTATATTAAAGAGTTTTATTAAAAAGAATAAAGAGATTACTCAGAAGCTTTGAGTAATCTCTTTTTGATTATCAGGTATATTATTAATCCTATGAAATATCCCAACCAGTTCAAAACAATATCGTCAATATCAACATCTCCGCATTTAAAGAAATACTGATATCCTTCAGCTATGAAAGGAACAATTATACCTATCAGTGCAAGCTGATATGGTTTTATTTTTTTGATAAAAGACGAAATAATAAAGGGAAGGGGAAGGAAAATAATAACATTTCCAACGAATAAAAGATACGGTTCAAAATCGATATTAGGATTTTTAAGAATTGCCTTAAGCATTAAAAATGTTCCCTGACCGAGTTTGAAATTCGTTGTTAATTTTGTATTCGGCGTTCTTAGAAATCCGATTATCAGAGTGAATATATAAAGCGGTGTGAAGCTATGCCAAAACCGATTGTAAAACAGCTTGTAGTTTTTTGCTTTAACAATGGTTAGCACGGAAAAAACAGTTAAGCCTGCAACCATAATATAGGCTATCCACCATACCTTAAACAGAAACAGACTTCCGCTGATTTGAGTAACATAGTAGTCAAAAATCAGTAATGGCGTTATTGATAAAAGCACTATTTGAACTGTTTTAGATATGAAATCTGTTTCGTTTTGAATCTGTAAAGTGATTATAGATAAAACACCGATAATCAGAAAGAAGCGCCAGAGAATGAACCATATTGAATGTGAGCCGAGATAAAGCCTGAAAGTATCGCTGTTCATAGTTAAACAAGATAGCGTAAATGCAACAGCAAATATAGCTTTGTTCAGCTTTGTATTATTTACTTTTGGCATAATTCAATTAACTCTTCTCTTGAAAGTCCGCAATTTCTGCTGACTTCATCATTTGGAATAACTCTCAGAAGCTTGCCGTTATAATATGAAACAAGCACTTTTGCATCTTTTCCGTTAATGCTGATGGTCTTTTCTTCATACTTTTCTTCAAGCGGAACCTGCTTTTTAAGTGTGCTGCGCTCTGTTAATGCGCCTGTCGGGCAAACAGAAACGCAAAGACCGCAGTTGGTGCAATTTGTTTCATTCAAAGGAAGACTGAAGGCAGGGGCAATATTTGTTGAAAAGCCTCTGCCGAGAAGTCCGATTGAAGAAAGATTCATAACTTCCTTGCAGGCTCTTACGCAAAGTCCGCAGAGAATGCATTTTGCTGTGTTTCTCTCAATGAATTCATTGGAATGCTCGTTATATTTCTGCGGCATTTCACCTGCCCAGCGTTCGGGCTTAATATCATATCTCTGTGCAACATTAAGAAGACGGCACTTGAAGTATTCACGGCATCCGCATTCAAGGCATCTTGAAGCCTCTTCTTTTGCTTCATCCTCGGTAAGACCTAAGGAAACCTCGTCAAAGCTGTGTTTTCTTTCCTCGGCAGGTAAAACCTTTGCCGTAATCATATTATGCTTTTCTCTCTGAGAATAATCAATTGTGCTTTCGTCGCGCTTGCTGATGTATGGCACTCTTGTTTCAAAGCTTTCGCCTTTAAGGTATGCATCAACTGATTTAGCACAGCGGTCTGCTTCACCTATTGCTTCAATAGCTATTGAAGCGCCCTTGTTTGTTGCATCGCCGATAGCAAAAACGCCTTCAAGATTTGTTTCAAAGCTATCCTCATCAGCCTTGATGTTGCCTCTGTCAGTAAGCTCAAGCTCACTTGCATCAGCGGCAACAAGCTTCTGACCGATTGCCATAATAACGCTGCTAACTTCAATGGTCTCGGTTTTACCCTCAACGGGAACAGGTCTGCGTCTGCCGGATGCGTCAGGCTCACCGAGTTCCATTACCTGAAGTGTTATTGATTTAACCTTACCGTTTTCGCCATTGAAGGAGAGGGGATTGGTTAAGAATTTATAGATAACGCCTTCTTCCTCTGCCTCTTCAATTTCAATTTCGTCGGCAGGCATTTCGGCTCTTGTTCTTCTGTAAACAACATAAACCTCTTTTGCACCAAGACGAACAGCAGTTCTGCAAGCGTCCATAGCAGTATTTCCGCCGCCGCAGATTGCAACCTTATCACCGATATCGGCAGGGTTGCCCTGAATAACTCCGCGGAGGAAATCAATTCCGCCTAAAACACCCTCCAGCTCTTCACCGGGCGTTCTCATAGAGCTTGAGCTCCATGCGCCGATAGCAACTATAACAGCGTCGCTTTCATCCTTAAGGCTCTTAATTGTATAGTCAACACCGAGCTTTTTGCCGTTAACCATTTTAACGCCCATTTTCTCGATTATAGCTATTTCCTTATCAAGAACCTCTTTGGGAAGTCTGTACTGAGGAATACCGTAGCGCAGCATTCCGCCCATTTTTTCCATCATATCGTAAATAGTAACCTCGTGGCCCATTGCTGCAAGGTGATATGCAGCAGTTAAGCCCGCAGGACCGCCGCCGATAATGCTGATTTTCTTACCTGTTGAAGGTGTTATATCGGGAATATATGAATCGCTGTTTAAATCCAGATCAGCAACAAAGGCTTTTAACTGAACGATATTGATAGGCTCTTCAACATTTGCCCTTCTGCAAGCCTTTTCACAGGGGTGGGGGCAAACTCTTCCTATTGAAGCAGGAAGTGGAATTCTGTTTTTAATTAGCTTTAACGCGTCTTTGTATTCGCCATTTGCAATTAAGCCAACATAACCCTGGCAATCAGTTTTTGCAGGGCAGTTAAGCTGACAGGGAGCAATGCAGTCGCCGTCATGAGCGGACATAAGAAGCTCAAGAGCTATTTTTCTTGACTGAATAACTCTTTCGCTTTCAGTGTTAACAACCATACCTTCGCTTACTTTTGCAGAGCAGGAGCGAAGAAGCTTCGGAATACCCTCAGCCTCAACAACACAAAGACCGCAGGCACCGTATACCTCAACAGCCTCATCATAGCAGAGCGTGGGAATATATATGCCGTTCTCTCTTGCAGCTTCAAGAATTGTTGAACCCTCTTTTGCCTGAATGGCTTTACCGTTTATTGTTAAATTAATCATTTCCCACACCTCCTTACTCTTTAACTATTGCATCAAATTTGCAGGATGAATAGCATTTTCCGCATTTAATGCACTTTTCAGTATCAATTTTATGCGGCTGCTTAACAGTTCCGCTGATTGCGTCAACGGGGCAGTTTCTTGCACAAAGTGTGCAGCCCTTACATTTATCTGCAACTATTCTGTATTCAATTAAATCACTGCATTCGCCTGCAGGACATTTCTTATCGTTTATATGTGCTTCATATTCATCCCTGAAATACTTGATTGTTGTTAAAACAGGGTTGGGAGCTGTCTGACCGAGACCGCAAAGAGCGCCGTCCTTAATTGAATAGCAAAGCTCTTCAAGAAGCTCAATATCTCCTTCCTTGCCTTCGCCCTTAGTAATTCTGTCAAGCATTTCAAGCATACGCTTTGTTCCGATACGGCAGTGAATACATTTGCCGCAGCTCTCTTTAGCAGTGAAGTCAAGGAAAAACTTTGCCATGCCTACCATGCAGGTTGATTCATCCATTACAACCATACCGCCGCTGCCCATAATAGCGCCGGTTGCGCCGAGTGCTTTATAATCAATAACTGTGTCTATAAGCTCCTTAGGAATACATCCGCCTGAAGGACCGCCCATCTGAACAGCCTTGAATTCCTTTTCACCCTTCATTCCGCCGCCGATATCGAATATAACATCGCGAAGGGTTTTGCCCATCGGGATTTCAACAAGTCCGCTTCTTTTAACCTTACCTGTTACTGCGAATACCTTCGTTCCCTTAGAGCCTTCTGTTCCCATTGCTGAAAAAGCCTCGCCGCCGTTATTAATAATCCAGGAAACATTAGCAAAGGTTTCAACATTGTTGATATTTGAAGGCTTTCTCCAGAAGCCTGACTGAGCAGGGAAGGGGGGCTTTAAGCGAGGCATACCTCTGTGACCCTCAAGGCTTTCAATAAGCGCTGTTTCCTCGCCGCATACAAAAGCGCCTGCACCAGCTTTAATTGTGAAATCGCAAGAGAAATCCGAACCGAAAATATTGTTTCCGATAATACCTTTTTCGCTTGCCTGTTCAATAGCTCTTTTAAGGCGCTTAATAGCAAGGGGATATTCGGCACGAACATAAACAACGGCGTGCTTTGCGCCGATTGCGTAAGCGCCAATGAGCATACCCTCAATAAGATTGTGAGGGTCGGACTCAATAACTGCTCTGTCCATGAATGCGCCCGGATCGCCCTCATCGGCATTGCAGATAAGATATTTTTCTTCACCTTCGCTCTGACGCGCAGCGTTCCATTTAAACCATGTGGGGAAGCCTGCGCCGCCTCTGCCTGCAAGACCTGAAACCTTTATTGTTTCAATAACCTCTTCAGGTGTCATTTCGCAGAGAGCTTTTTTAAGTGCGGTATATCCGTCCGCCTCTTCATACGCGCTTATTTCTTCGGGATTGATAATACCGCATCTGCGAAGGGCAATTCTTGTTTGCTTTGTTAAGAATTCGCTGTCCTCATCAGAAACGATTAAATCTTTAACTGCGTTTTTATCGCAAGTTTTAACATATTCTGCAATCTTTGGTGCATCTGCTTCGCTTACTTTAACAAGCCTTGTTAAATTGTTTTCATCGTCGTAAATATCAACAATGGGCTCAAGATAACACATACCAATGCAGCCCGTAATAGAAATATCGCAGGAAACATCTGTGTTTTTAAGAGACTTGTAAACCTTTTCAGCGCCTGCAGCAATTCCGCAGGAGCCTTCTCCGATAACTATTCTCATTGTGCCGCCTCCCTTAATTCTTTCAAAATCTTCTTTGTTTTATCGGGAGTAAGACTTCCGTATGTGTCCTCATTAATCATCATAACGGGGGATAATGAACAGCATCCGAGGCAGGCAACGCATTTAAGCGAGAATAATCCGTCCTCAGTTGTTTGCCCGTCATCAATACCAAGCTCATCCTTTATTGTCTGAAGAATAAGCTCGGATGAATTAACGTGACAGGCAGTACCCTGGCAGAGCATTATTAAATACTTGCCGACGGGCTCAAAACGAAACTGGGTATAAAATGTTCCGACACCCATTATTTCAGACTCCGCAATGCCTGTTTTTTCGCTTATAAGCTGAATTGCTTCCTTAGGAAGATAGCCGTATATCTCCTGAGTGTGCTGTAAAATTGTTATAAGGCTTCCTTTAACAGACGCATATTCATTTAACACGTTTGTTAATAGAGATAAATCAACTTTATTTGTTTGCGCCACAATAATCACTCCTTTATTTAATATACCATATATAATACATAATATTTGAATTCATTTCAAGTAAATTGTTATAAGTTAGTATTGTGGTTGAAAAAAATTATGTGTTCGTGTATAATAATTGTGGAAAAGGAGTTGAATTTATGAAGATTAAAAGATTATTTATGCTTTTATTAAGCGCTGTTATTATTTTAACGGCATTTCCCCTTGAAGCTGTTGCAAAAAATGCAGCTCCTGCAAAGCCAACTTCATTATCAGCTGTAACCACAATATCAACAGTTACGCTGAAATGGAATAAGGTTAGCGGAGCTTCTGGTTATACTGTATATAATTACAACAGTAAAACAAATAAATATAAAGCGATTAAAACGCTCAGCAAAACCACATATAAGATAACAAAGCTATCATCGGGAACAACCTACACATACGCTGTTAAAGCATATAAAACAGTTAAAAAGAAAAAGAATTACTCGGGGTATTCATCCAAGCTTTCCGTATCAACACTTCCCGATAAGGTAACGGGGCTAAAAGTTCTCGGAAGAAATTCAAATTCCGTTTACTTAACTTGGAATAAGGTGAAGAATGCACTCGGTTATAAGTTTGAATATTCAACGGACAGTAGCTTTAAAAAGGACGTTAAACCAAAATCTGTTTCATCAAATAAGATTTCTGTTTCGGTATCTTCTTCAAAGAAATACTATTTCAGAGTATATGCCTACAGAACGGTAAGTAAGAAAAACTACTATTCTGCGGTTTCGTCGACTGCCAGTGCTGACGCGATAAGCGCATGCAATATAACAAAAATCAACACATCAAAAACCTATCAGACGATGGAAGGCTTCGGCGCTTCTGCATGCTGGTGGGGACACAAAGTCGGCGGATGGGAAAACGCTCAGGATATTATCAAGTATCTCTACAGCCCGACCGAGGGAATTGGACTGAATATTTATCGCTATAATGTCGGAACAGGTTCGCGCGACGATGATAAAATGTGGAACTACTGGGCGAGAACGGACGGCTTTTTAACTGATGTTGATTTTGAAAGCGGTAAGCTTACCTATGATTTCTCACGCGATGCCGAAGCGCAAAACAGCCTGAGAATTGCAAAGAAATTTGCAGGAGACGATTTAAAGCTCTGTTTGTTTTCAAATTCTCCGCCTGTTCAACTGACCAAAAACGGGAAGGCATATTGCTCAAATAATGAGATTTTCAATGAAGAAACTCAGCAATATGAAAACTGGGGGTATTGGTATTATAATTCAAATCTTGATGAAAAGAATTACAAGCTATACGCTCAGTTTGAAAGCGATGTTGCCGATTACTTTGTTTCACAGGGATACAATGTTTTTGATGTTTCCCCTGTAAACGAGCCTCAGTTTGAATGGGCTTGCAACAGAGAAGGATATATGGGGCAGGAGGGCTGTCATTATAAGCCGTATGAACTTAAAAAACTATATAATGAAATGGCGAAGAAGGGATACGGCAAGCCATATAAATTCTCTATGTTTGAAGGCGGAGCAGCCGAGGGAATAGATGATAACGGAAACAACACATATTTTGTTGATTATGTTAACGAAATATTCAAAGATACTCTTAATAAAAGATATTACAACTGCATTTCCTGCCATTCCTATTGGGCAGACGCTCACGGTAAACAGCAGTGCAGGGACTATGTTGATTCATTGGATTCCTCGCTGAATATTTCCTGCACGGAATATTGCCAGATGTATAATGATGTCAACACAGGTGTTTTTGAAACCTGCAAAAACCTGCAGGGTGAAGCTCTTAACGGATATACGATTGATTTTGGAGTTCAGATGGCAAGAATCATCAATGAAGATTTAACAATTCTCAATGCAACTCAATGGAATTGGTGGACAGGAGTTTCAAACGGAATTTATCCCGACGGACTTGTTTATATAAACGATTCAAACCATAGTGATATAAAACTTACAAAACGCCTCTGGTGTCTCGGCCAGTATTCAAAATTTATAAAGGAAGGCGCAAAGAGAATTGATGTAAACTGTGCGCAGAAGGACTTGAATGTCAGCGCATTCAAGAATCCTGACGGCTCTGCGGTTATTGTATATGTTAATCAGACACAAAGCAGTAAGAAGGTAAACATTAATGCGGCAGGTTATTCGAAGTATAAGCTTTATCAGACCACAGCGACAGATGATTTGAAGCTTAAATCAAACGGTAATTTCTATATGTCAAGCACACTTACAGTACCCTATCAGTCTGTTGTATCAGTAATACTAACAAAATAGTCAGCTCATTTTTATGCGATATGTTGAAAATATTCAAATTATATTGACATATATTATAAATTATTATACAATTTATACAATTGATTTTTTGGAGGAAAATTTATGAGTAAAATTAAAAACATAACCATTCTCGGTCACGCTTCCAAGGGTAAAACTTCTCTTGCAGAAGCAATGCTTAATGTTGCAGGCGCAACAGAGAGAATAGGCAGAATTGCGGATGGAAACACCGTCTCAGACTTTGATGCCGAAGAAAAGAAAAGAGGCGTAAGTATTTCCTCATCAGTTCTTCAGTTTAACTACAAAGACGCAAAGATTAATGCAATCGATACTCCGGGTCTTTTCGATTTTGCACTCGGTCCTGCAGAGGGAATGCGTGCTGCTGATACTGCAATTATTGTTGTATCATCGCGTTCAGGCATTGCTGCAGGTGCTGAAAAGGCATTTAAAGCGGCAACTCAGAAGGGCAAGGCAAGAATTTTTGTAACAACAAAGATGGATGATGAAAGAGCTGATTTCTATAAAGCTTTCAACGGTCTTGTTGCAAAATTCGGAACTTCCGTTTGTCCCGTTGTTGTTCCTGTTATCAGCGGCGGAAAAGTTGCAGGCTATTATAATATGATTGAAGATAAGGCTTATTCATATAACGGAACAAAAGCAGCTCCTGCCAATATCTCACACGATGACGAGGGCAGATTTGAAGCTATTAAAGAAGTTTTCAATGAAGCTGTTGCAGGCGCTGATGAAGAGCTTATGGAAAAATACTTCGAGGGCGAAGCTTTAACTCAGGAAGAAAAGGTTAAGGGACTTTCAATCGGTCTTGCAGACGGAAGCATTGTTCCCGTATTTGCTCTTTCAGGATTAACAGGCGAAGGCGTAGACCAGCTTCTTTCATTCATTGCTGACTGTGCTCCTTCACCGAAATCAGAGTATGCAAGCAATGAAAACGATGAGCCCGTTGAAATTAATGTTGACGCTTCAGGCGCTCTTGCAGCTATTTGCTTCAAAACTGTTGCAGACCCGTTTATCGGAAAACTTAATTTCTTCAAGGTTATCCGCGGAACACTTAATCAGGGAACTAATGTTGTTAACGCAAGAACAGGCGATGAAGAAAGAGTCGGCAAGCTTGTAACAATGCTCGGTGCAAAGCAGAGCGACACTAAGGATGTTTGCCTCGGCGACATCTGCGCTATTGCAAAGCTTTCAACCTTCAAAACAGGTGACACAATGTGTGCTCCTAATAATATCGTAACTCTTAACAGAGTTGATATTCCCGGTGCTTCTTATTCAATGGCTATCGCTCCTGAGAAGAAGGGCGATGAAGAAAAGGTTGCTAACGCAGTTAACAAGCTTATTGAAGAAGATCCTTCAATCACCTTCAAATCAAACACAGAAACCCATCAGACAATTATTTCCGGTCTTGGCGAGCAGCATCTTGATGTTGCCCTTTCAAAGCTCAAGGAAAGATATAAGGTTACCGCAGTTCTTATTCAGCCCAGAGTTGCATACAGAGAAACTATTTCAAGAAAAGTTGAATGTCAGGGCAGACATAAGAAGCAGTCGGGCGGTCACGGTCAGTTCGGTGATGTATTTATTGAGTTTGAACCCTGCGACAGCGATGAGCTTATTTTCGCAGAAAGAGTTGTCGGCGGTTCAGTTCCTAAGAACTTCTTCCCTGCAGTAGAAAAGGGACTTAAGGAATCAATGGAAAGAGGCGTTCTTGCAGGCTATCCGATGGTTGGCGTTAAGGCTACTCTTTTCGACGGCTCATATCACCCCGTTGATTCAAGCGAAATGAGTTTCAAGATGGCAGCAAATATCGCATTCAAAAACGGTATTCCCAATGCAGGTCCTGTTCTTCTTGAACCCATCATCACTCTTAATGCAATTTGTAATGATGAGGCAATGGGCGATATCATCGGTGATATCAACAAGAGAAGAGGAAGAGTTTTAGGTATGAATCCCACTGCAGACGGAATGCAGGAAATCGTTGCTGAGGTTCCGCAGGCAGAAATGACCACTTTCTCAACAGCAATGCGTCAGATTACCCAGGGCAGAGGCTCATTCACAACTGAATTTGCAAGATATGAAAGATGCCCCGAACAGGTTACTCAGAAAATTATTGAGGAAGCTGCAAACGAGGAATAATAACAGTAATCGGGAGGGCATATTGTCCTCCCGACATTTATTTAAGGATGTGAAAATATGAAGATTATTAACGGAATCAAAAAATTGTCGCTTGCTTCCGCAGGTGTTGCCGCAGTTATAGGCATACTGATGATAGTTTTTCCCGAAGAAAGTCTTAAATTCATTGCTCTTGCAACGGGAATAACATTCATTTTAATCGGCATATATGCAGCGCTTTGCTTTTATGAAAACAAGGTTGATACCTTTGCTCTTGTTATGGGAATAATTCTTGCGGTTATAGGAATAGTGGTTTGTATATACTATGAATTCGTTGTAACAAGAATTGTTCTTTTCTTCGGCGTGTTTATACTTGTAACAGGCTTGTTCAACCTATTCACCTCAATTAAGATTATTGCACAAACTGCAATTTTTGGGTGGATAGATTTTGCAATATCATTAGTTATCACAGTTCTTGGTATTGTTGCTATTTTCAACTTGAAATCAACTGCTAATGCAATTATTATACTTGTTGGCTCTGCGTTGATAGCATATGCTGTTCTTGATGTAATGCTTTACCTTCAGGTTAAGAAGTATTTTAAAGAAGTTGAAGCTGAAATAGACAGACAGCAGGGAATCAATCCCGACGGATATATTATTGAGGATTCAAACGAAGAATAATAATACTAGCACTTTCACTTCTCCTTATTCATATAATGAAGTATGAATAAAGAGAGGTGATTTTTTATGTCTTTTGTAATTAAGCTCGGTTCAATAACTACTGCTCAAAACGCAAACAAGCTGCTTTTGAAAAACGGTATAGTAACAAAAGTATCAAGGCTTACAAATCCGAAAGCAGGCGACGGCTGCGGATATGTTTTAAGAGCTAAAAGTGCCGACAGAGAAAAGATTATTCATATTCTTAATAATTCGGGCATAAACATTCTCGGGGTTGAGAATGAATGATTTACTTTGATAACAGCGCAACAAGTTATCCGAAGCCGAAATCAGTTATTAGCCAGACGATTAAAGGACTTAATAACTTTTCGTTTAACAGCGGCCGCGCAGGATATAAGCAGTCAATCGCTGCATCAGAGAAAATATTTGAAACAAGAAGCGAAATATCCGGGTTATTTGATTTTCCGATTAACAATATAGTTTTTACCAAAAACTGCACAGAAGCTCTCAATATTGCCATTAGAGGCAGTGTTAAACAGGGTGAGCACATCATCATTTCTTCACTTGAACACAACAGCGTTTACAGAGTTGTTCATTCAATGTTTATTAATGATACAATAGATTATGATATAGCCGCCTTTTCGTTTGATGAGGATGAAAC
Source organism: Oscillospiraceae bacterium (assembly GCA_015065505.1). GTDB lineage: Bacteria > Bacillota > Clostridia > Oscillospirales > Acutalibacteraceae > Eubacterium_R. The sequence continues at coordinate 4,980 of SVQE01000014.1, read as the reverse complement.
TGTCAGCAATTTTGAAAAGCTTATCAAAGATAACACAGCTGCAATAGTCTGTATGCATTCAAGCAATGTCTTTGGTGTATGCTTCCCGATTAAAAAAATAGGCGAGCTTTGCAGTAAGAGGGGAATAACCTTTATCGTTGACGCTGCTCAGGGCGCAGGCGTTGCAGATATTAATGCAAACAGGGATAATATTGATGTTCTTTGCTGTGCAGGTCATAAATGCTTAATGGGACCTATGGGCAGCGGATTTCTCGCGTTTAAGCAAGGAGTAAAAATTGACCCGTTGATGTATGGAGGAACGGGCAGCGAATCCTTCAACGCCAATCAGCCCGATTATTCGCCCGACAGATTTGAGTCCGGAACGCTGAATAACCCTGCAATAATCGGATTGGGTGAGGGAATTAATCAGATAAAGAAAATCGGTATTGAAAATATATATGAACACGAATTGCAGCTTTGCGATGTGCTTTATGACGGCTTACTGAATATTGACGGAATTAAGCTGTATACACCGAAGCCGAAAAAGAATAAATCAATGCCGATAATATCATTCAATGTAAAAGATAAATCAAGTGAATATATCGCAGACTTGCTTTCTCAGAAGGGTATATGCACAAGAGCGGGCTACCACTGCGCACCGCTTGCACACAAGCATTTTAAAACAGAAAGCACGGGCACTGTTAGAATCAGTCCCGGGTTATTTAACTCATATGAAGATTGTTATAGATTTATTAATGTTGTAAAAAAGTTATAAAAATGTTTGATTTCGCTTTATTTCTTATAAAATTTATGTTAATATAACAGTTAGAATAATAATTTATAGGGAATGTTGAAAAAATGCCAATAGATTTAGCATTAAGATTCAGATATATAAAGAATCTCGGCAATAGTATTGTTGACTTCTTTTCGCAGGTTAAAGGATTGCTTGGAACCTTCGGTTTTATCGATGTTTTTGATATCCTTTTTGTTACTGTGGTTATTTATATGGTTATAAGAATTATCAGAGACACAAGGGCTATGCAGCTCACAAAGGGTCTTTTGTTCCTTGCGGCTCTTTATATTATTGTTAACTTCCTCGGTATGGACGCTTCAAGCTATATTCTTAAAGGAATTTTCACCAATATACTGATAATTGTTGTTATCCTCTTCGGTCCTGAAATAAGAAATATTCTTGAAGAAATGGGTAAGGGCGCTGCAAGAAGCAATCTTATGGCTATTCTTGATTCAGGCGTTGCCGTTGAGGTTAACGAAATGAAAAAAACAATAGAGTCAACCTGCAAGGCTTGCGCTGATATGAGCGATTCAAAAACAGGTGCTCTTATAGTTTTTGAAAAAGAAACAATGCTTGGCGATATTATTGCAAGCGGAACAGTTGTTCAGGCAACTGCAACAAAGGAGCTTATTGAAAATATTTTCTTCCCGAAATCACCGCTTCATGACGGAGCAATGATTATTAGAAGCTCTAAGATTTATGCTGCAGGCTGTATTTTGCCGCTAACAAACAATAAGAATATTTCCTCTTCGCTCGGAACAAGGCACAGAGCGGCTATAGGCGTATCTCAGCAGAGTGATGCTATAGTTGTTGTAGTAAGTGAGGAAACCGGAAATATCAGCGTTGCCATTTCGGGTAATCTTAAAACAGGCGTTTCATCAGGTGAACTCAGAGATATTCTTGCAGAGAATTTCTTAGTTGATCCTTCTTCTTCAAATGAATCAGCAGTTAAAAAGTTTGTAAGGAGGATGAAAAGATAATGCCGGATAAAAAAGTAAGAAAACTATTAAAGAAAATTGTTTTTAATGATAAGTATCTTTTAATCCTTTCACTTTTTATTGCAATAATTGTCTGGATAGTAACATCAATTAATATCGGTGATGTTGAAACAAAAACAATTAAGGTCAATGCGCCGATATCACTTGGCGATGAGGTTTCAGAGCAGCTTTCAATGCAGTATTATTCTTTGCAGGATTCTGTTGAAATCAGCGTAACAATAAGCGGTGCCAAGTATGTTATAGGTCAGGTTGACGAAAATGATTTTTCTGTTAATTTTGACACAAGCTCGGTTAACAGAACGGGCGAGCAAAGCATTCCAATTCTTGTTACGAACAGTTCAAATCTTGATTTCAGCATTGCAAGCACCTATCCTTCATCAATAGATGCATTCTTTGATGTTAATATGACAAAAACATTTGATATTCATCTTGATTACGATGAATCAAATGTAGCCGAGGGCTATACTTTCGGCGACCCCGTTCTCAGTGAGGACAAAGTTGTTGTAAACGGTCCGAAGACATTTGTTGATAAAATTGAAAAGTGCTATGTTGATGTTGATTTTGGTAGCAATAAGGAGCTAACAGAGCCTTATAAAGCTGAATGCGATATTAAGTTTGACGGCATCGGCATTGAATCAAATTATTTAACAGTAACATCAAGAACAGACCAGAAAACCGCTATCAGTAGTGTTTCGGTAACACTGCCCGTTCTGAAAATCGTTACGCTACCCGTATCCGTTGAATTTGACACACAGCCCGAAGGACTTGACGAAGGCTTAATCACTGTTAATTTCTCGCAGGAAAGCTTTGAGGCAGGCGTTCTCGACAGTGCAAATATTTCAACCGCAGTTCTCGGAACAATCAATTTCAGTCAGATTCATCTGGGAACAAACACATTTGACTTTGATGTTAATAAGCTTAAGGGAATAAAGCCCATTGATGAAGAACTGGATAAGATTACCGTAACTATTGATGTCAGCTCTTCATACAGAGTAAACACAATTAGTGTTAACACAAGTAATGTTATAGTTGAAGGACTTTCTGATTCTCAGACTGCAAAAGTAAGAGGTCTTGACAAGTATAGTATCAGCGTAATAGCGCCTGAGGATATCAGTGCATCATCACTCGAGATTGAAATGAAAGTTGATGTCTCCAAAAAGTCCGACGATAATAAATATCCGATAACGGTAACTGTTTTAAATAACGATAACGCATGGGTATATTCAACCTATACCGCAACAGTTGATATTTCATAAAAACAAAAAAATAACGGTGCTCGGCACCGTTATTTTTTGTTATGTTATAATTTTGAAGCTTCGTATGAAACGCCGAGAAGCGCTGCATCGTTTCCGAGACGCGAACGCACAATGTTTACATTCCTGAAATTATCCATCAATTTGTTATAGATTTTTCTGTCTATCAAATCAATGATATAATCTTCATTCATAATGCCGCCGCCAAGAACAATAAGCGGAGGATTGAAAATGTAAATAACGCTGATAAGTCCCGAAATGATTTCATCAATCCATTTATCGATTTCCGACCTGATTTCAGGCTTTTCAATATTTTCCTTTTCGAAAATCTGAAAAGCGTCAAGTGGCTCTTTAACAACCTTGTTAACAGAGTTAATCAAAGCGGTTGCTGAGGCATAGCACTCATAACAGCCTTCACCGCCGCATTTGCACTGCTTGCCTCCCGAGTGAACAACCATATGTCCGATTTCACCTGCGGAAGAACGAGAGCCCTTATATACCTCGCCGTCGATATAAAGAGCGCCGCCTATGCCGTTTCCGTAGGTAAGGCAGATGAAGTTATCTTCACCCTTTGCAGCGCCGAAAACAGCCTCGCCGATTGCCGCAGCATTAACATTGTTTTCAACAAAGGTTTTTATTCCCGTTTTATTCTCGATAATTTTTTTAACCATCATTCCGGTGTAGTAGGGGATTTTAGCGGTTGAATAAACAACAATTCCGTTTTTGCTGTCAACCTGACCTGCCGTTGAAACTGCTACGCGGTCAATATCGTCATAGCTTTCAATTAATGAAATAATTCTTTCAATAAGAACCTGACCGCCTTTTTCAGCCTGCGTCGGAATTTTATGTGTTTCAAGCAGCTTGAATTTCTCATTGCAAACGCCGTACTTAATAAAATCTCCGCCGATATCAAAGCAAAGTATCTTCATTTTTCTCCTCCGATTCATTAGTTAAATTAATTATATCAACTCAAAATCTAAAATTCAATATATTATTGAAAACAATGTCAAAATATGATATTATTATATAAACTTAATTAAGGTGAATAATATGAGCGAAGAAATTATTAAAGACGCAGAAGTAACCGAGGAGAAAACTGAAAGCATTGCAGAGCTTGAAAGTCCTCTTGTAGTACATAAAAAAGGCGATGCCTCATATAAAGAGAGCAAATCATATGTTGAGATGAACGAAACTCACGCTGAGGACGATTCACCAACTCTTAACCGTCATCGCTTTCGTAAAGAGCATAAGGGCCATCGCGGTTTAATTATTGTTCTTGTTATAATTGTTGTTCTTTCGGGTGTTTTTGCTGCGCTGTACTATACGGGTAATATAAGATTTACTAATCAGGAAACAACTAAGACAAAAAAGACAACTCAGACAGAAACCGTAACTTCATTAGAAGAGCAATATAAGAATACTATTGTTGTTAAAGACACATATATTTTTGTTGACGGTGTTGAAGTTGACGGTATTCAGGGCTTGCAAAAGGCGCTTGAATATGAAGATAAAAGCACTACTGCGTATACAATTATTGATGAAAACGCAAATAATGAATTTCTTAATTTTGAAGTTTTGCAAATACTTCAGCAGATGGGCTTTTACGGAAGTGACACGGTTATAACACATAAGGAATCAACGGGCTTGATAGCATATGAAGAAACAACAACGCTTCCGCCCGAAACAACTGAGTCAACATCAAAGAAAGCAAAGAAAACAACAACTAAAGAAAATAACGACTAACTACTCAAGAACCTCTTTTGTTAATGAAAGAGGTTCTATTATATTTTATGCCGTTTCGGAATATAATATTGTGAAATAATATTTTTGAGGTGGTAATTATTACTTATGATGAATTTGTTAAGAAATATCTGACTAAAGCAACGGATTACGATAATACAAGCGGCGTTCAATGCGTGGACCTTGCAAAGCTCTATATTGATAAGGTTATAGGTGT
>SVQE01000013.1 GCA_015065505.1 Oscillospiraceae bacterium | reverse complement strand
AAGCCCTTAAGCAGGGCGCGAAATATCCTACGGCGGAACCTTTAAAACAGATAAAGAAACTCTTGTTGCAACAATCCCCGTCGGCTATGCGGACGGCTATCCCAGATGCCTTTCAAACAAGGGCAGGGTGCTTATAAACGGCAGGGAAGCAAAGATTCTCGGCAGAGTTTGTATGGACCAGTTCATGGTTGATATAAGCGAAATTCCCGATGCAAAAATCGGTGATGAGGTTGTTTTGGTCGGCGACGGACTTTCAATGGAAGAGGTCAGCGAAGCAGCGTATTCCTTCAACTACGAGCTCCCCTGCCGAATTTCAAGAAGAATTCCGCGAACCTTCTTCAAAAACGGCGAGCTTGTTGCAGTTACAAAAAATATTTAGTTGTTGACAAATGCAATCTAATTGCGTACAATTAGATTGCATTTTTTATATTTATGGTGATGAGATGGAAAAGAATTACGATGCATTAAAACTTGAAAATCAGCTCTGCTTTCCGCTTTATGCGTGCTCAAAAGAGGTTGTTAAAAGATATAAGCCCTATCTTGATGAGCTTGATTTAACCTATACCCAATATATAACAATGATGGTTTTATGGGATAAAAAAACAGTTAATGTTAAAGAGCTTGGCGAAAACCTTTTTCTTGATTCGGGAACTCTCACTCCCCTTCTGAAAAAGCTTGAAGCAAAGGGATATATCGAGCGCCACCGCTCAAAGGATGATGAAAGAAACCTCCTTGTTTCAATCACCGAAAAAGGCGAAGCACTCAAGGATAAAGCAATCGAGGTGCCCTACAAAATGATTCAGTGCGTACGCCTTTCAAAAGAGGAAGCGCAGGAGCTCTACAGACTGCTTCACAAGCTGCTTAACACAGTTGAATAGTGCATAGTTAAAATGAATTGCGTCTGCGTCGCATGAATTGTTTAGCAACATGAATTGCTTTCAGCACGAATTGCCTTACGGCATTGATTGTTTATCAATTCAATTCACGGAGCAAAGCGAGAATTTATGGCGCAGCCAATTTATGACGAAGTAAATTCATTAAAAAGTGAGCCGCAAGGAAAATCCTTGCGGCTCGTTTTGTTAACTATTATATAGTTTTGCAATATTAATTATCTTTTTGCCTTTTTCTTTTGCTTTTTCAATTATCTGCTGTGAAATGTCATCATCGTATTTTGAATATGCAATTAAGATATCACTGTTATCCATAGCGTAGTTATATAATGTTTTATAGAGTACTGAATCATCAATTTCTTCTTTAAATGGGCAAAAGATTTTGTATACACCTTTTGGCTGTTTAACTCTGTATTCGGTATCTTTTTTATGAATATCACTTAGCTCAATTATTTCTATGTTATCAAATCTTAAATAGCCGATAATATCGCATATTTTAACATCAAAAGCAGTTCTTTTACAGTGATATATTCTGAATATATTGTTTTCTTCAACAATGCTTTTAATGATATTAATTAACTTAGTTATATCAATTTGCTTCAGATATTTTTCATCAATTCTTCCGCATAAAAACGCAGTGCGATTTATCATTTCTTTCTCAATTTCGTTAACCCAGTTTGTGCAGGATAATTCAACCGCCTTTTCAAAATTTGACATTCCTTCGTTATAATCTTTCATTATTATCCCCAAAAATAAAAAGTGCGCAGCCGAAGCCGCGCACAAAAAACGCATAGCTCAACTGTCGCCAAACAAAATTTCACGATTCCACAAGAGAACGCAAAATAAGAGCTCGCATTTTTATCAATAAAAATGCGCTCAATTTGTGGAATTATTCATATGAAATTTTGTTTGGCACTTACATTTTAGCATTAATTATTTTACAAGTCAATAAATAAAAGCGGACGGAGGATATCCGCCCAATAGCGATATATTGCGCGAGGCGCAATGCGATATTTTGAACAATGTTCAAAGCGATATTGTTTGCTTTGCAAACAGCGATATTTTTTGCTTCGCAAAAAGTTAATGCAAACAAAACGAACCGCAAGGGTATAATTGTAGGGCGCGGCGACCTCGACGCGCCGCAGAGAAGGGTTCGTTTCATTTATTCGTTGCTGAAACAAAAACGCTATCTCAACGGCGCGTCGGGGGCGTCGCGCCCTAGAAATTCGTTAAATGATATGAACACTAAACCTTTGGCGCATTATCGCAACGACCAACGGTGCCCAAAATTTGTTTCGGCGAACAATCTTATAGTGTGCTGTTAAGGCAACACACCTCATCCACCGCAAGCGGTCCCCCTTCCCCTCAAGGGGAAGGTGTGAGGCTTCGAATCACTCACCACGAACCACGACATGTCAATAGGGGTCAGACCCCTATTGACATTTTGAACAATGTTCAAAGCGATATTGTTTGCTTCGCAAAAAGTTAAAAACGGAACCGAAACGGTTCCGTTTTTTATACATTGATTTCAACCTCAAGTCCTATTAAATCCTTGTTTTCTTCAAGTATGGGGTTGATAACCTCATTGAGGAAGTCGGCGGTTTGCTCGGGGGCTCTGCCGACGAAGTTTTCGGGCTTGAGGATTGCGAGGATTTCTTCCTTCGTTGTGTTGAATGCGGGGTCGGCAGCAATTCTTTCAACCAAATCGTTTTTGCCGCCTTCAACCTTAACAACCGCGCCTGCTGCCATTGAATGCTGACGGATTTTTTCATGAAGCTCCTGGCGGTCGCCGCCGCGTTTAACGGCATCCATCATAATATTTTCGGTTGCCATAAACGGAAGCTCGCTCATCAGCCTTGCTTCAATAACCTTCGGGTAAACAACAAGTCCGCTTGTTACATTGATATATAAATCAAGTATTCCGTCCGTTGCGAGGAACGCCTCTGCAACCGAAACACGCTTGTTTGCGCTGTCGTCAAGAGTTCTTTCAAACCACTGTGCCGAAGCAGTCCATGCAGGGTTGAGCGCATCAATCATAACATATCTTGAAAGCGATGCAATTCTTTCGCTTCTCATCGGGTTGCGCTTATATGCCATTGCGGAAGAACCAATCTGATTCTTTTCAAACGGCTCTTCAATCTCTTTAAGATTCTGAAGAAGGCGCAAATCGTTTGAGAATTTGCAGCAGCTCTGCGCGATTAATGCAAGGCAGTTGCAAACAATGGTGTCGAGCTTTCTTGCATAGGTCTGTCCGCTTACGGGGAAGCAAGCCTTGAAACCCATTTTTTCTGCAATTCTTCTGTCGAGCTCCTTGCACTTTTCGTGGTCGCCGTCGAACAGCTCGAGGAAGGACGCCTGAGTTCCCGTTGTTCCCTTTGAGCCGAGAAGCATTAAGGAATCAAGAACATGGTCTACCTCGTTTAAATCCATAACCAAATCCATAAGCCAGAGCGTTGCTCTTTTGCCAACCGTTGTTGGCTGTGCAGGCTGGAAATGGGTGAAGCCGAGACATGGCATATTCTTATATTCATCCGCAAATTTTGAAACGCTTGCTATTGCGTTAACAAGCTTTTTCTTAATCAGAAGAAGCGCCTCGCGCATGGTTATAACATCGGTGTTATCGCCAACATAGCAGGACGTTGCACCGAGATGAATTATTCCCTTTGCCGTCGGGCACTGCTCGCCGTATGCATGAACATGGCTCATAACATCGTGGCGGAACTTCTTTTCATATTCCCTTGCAACATCGTAGTTGATATCCTCGGCGTGCTCCTTGAGCTCGTCAATCTGCTCCTGCGTTACATTGAGCCCGAGCTCATTTTCAGCCTCGGCAAGCGCAATCCAGAGCTTTCTCCAGGTTTTAAACTTGAAATCGGGAGAATAGATGTATTGCATCTCCTTGCTTGCATAACGGGAATTAAACGGGGTGTTATAAGTATCATTTGCCATAGTCAAAAACCTCTTTTATTAATTGTCTGAGCAAAGCGAGTAACCGACAACTCGGAACTCGGAGCTCGAAACTCGTAACTTATATTAAAGGAGTGATTTTCTCAGTTCCTCACCTGATTTACTGCTGAGATATGCTGCAGGGATATCGAAAATTGTTTTAGCTCCTGTTGCACCCTCTTTGTTAAGCCTGTATGCTGCTCTTGCATATGCAGCGATAACCGAGCCTGTGAATTCGGGGTTTGAATCAAGCTTAAGGTTGAATTCAACAATGTGGCTGTTTTCTTTTTCAAAGCCTGTGTTGCCGCTTCTGATAACAAATCCGCCGTGAGGAAGGGCAGCATGATTCTTATCAAGCTCTTCCTTTGAAATGAAGTGAACGGTTGTATCATAGGGCTCAAAGTAGTTGGGCATTTCCTTGATTTCTTTTTCAATTCTTGCAAGGTCTGCGCCCTCCTCTGCAACAACAAAGCACTCTCTTGTGTGCTGCTGTCTTGCGGTGAAGGTCGGGTTTTCAGCATTTCTTACGCTTTCAACCGCAGCTTCAACGGGGATTGTGTACTGTCTTGCATCAACAACGCCCTCAATTCTTCTGATAGCGTCTGAATGTCCCTGAGAAACGCCCTTGCCCCAGAAGGTGTAGTTGTTACCCTCGGGAAGAACTGCTGTTGAAACCATTCTTAAAAGTGAGAAAAGTCCCGGGTCCCAGCCGATTGAAATAATGCCAACCTTGCCTGCCTCTTTTGCGGCCTTATCAACATTTTCAAAATGCTCGGGAATTCTTGCGTGAGTATCAAAGCTGTCGATAACATTGAAAAGCTTTGCATATTTCGGTGTCTGCTCGGGAAGGTCTGTTGCGCTTCCGCCGCCGAGAACAAGAACATCGATTTTATCCTTAAAGCTTTCTATTTCATCAACGCTGTAAACGCCGACGCCCTCTGTTCTGATTTTTACTCCTTCGGGGTTTCTTCTTGTAAATACTGCTACGAGCTCAAGGTCATCATTCTGTCTGATAGCGCTTTCAACGCCTCTTGAAAGATTGCCGTAGCCTAAAATTCCTATTTTAATGCTCATTTAATCGCACTCCTTATTATTGTAATTGTAGTTTCACGTTGCGAGTACCGAGTTGCGAGTTCTCGGTTTCTGACGGTCAATTATAATTGCCGACCGCAGGTCCCTCAATTCGTAATTCGTAATTCGTAATTCGTAATTATAAATCAATTTCCCCTTCAAACACAGTGGTTGCAGGTCCTGTCATAATAACGCTGTCGGCTTCGCTGCCGCTCCAGCTAATCTGCAAATCACCGCCGAGAAGGTGAACGGTTACATCATTATCGCAATAACCGTTGATAATTGCCGCAACCGCAGTTGCGCATGCGCCTGTTCCGCAGGCAAGAGTTTCGCCCGAGCCTCTTTCCCAAACACGCATTTCAAGATTTTTTCTGTCTATAACCTTAACAAATTCGGTGTTTGTTCTGTCGGGAAAAACAAGGTTATTTTCAAACTTAGGTCCGATTTTTTCAAGCTCAATTTCCTTTGGCGAAACATCAACAAAAATAACCGCATGGGGATTACCCATTGAAACGCAGGTCATTTTATACTCTTTGCCGTCAACATTTATTGCTTCGTTAATCGCCTTTTCATTATCCGAAATAACGGGAATTTCGCTCGCCTTAAGATTGGGCTTGCCCATATCAACCCTGGCGCTTACAGCTTTGCCGTTTTCAACGGTTAAATCAATGTATTTGATTGCGCCCATTGATTCAATGGCAAGGGTTGTTTTATCCGTTAACTTATGGTCGTAAACGAATTTTGCAACGCATCTTATTCCGTTGCCGCACATAGCTCCGCGTGAGCCGTCGGCATTATACATAACCATTTCAAAATCGGCAATATCACTCTTCTTGATTAAAATCATTCCGTCGCCGCCGATGCCGAAATGCCTGTCGGATAATTCTATAGCCGCTTTTTCTTCATTTGCAATAGAATTTTCGGTGCAGTCGATATAAACATAATCGTTTCCGCAGCCGTGCATTTTTGTGAATTTCATCAGTTCACCTGCCTTAAATATTAAATATTTCCTATAGCAACTTTATACAGGCATTATAACATATTTTACAAATATACGGCAATAGTTAACGATAAGATATTTTAAATAATTTTTTTGCACATTAGTGCCAATTTTTTCCATAGTTTTTACAACAAATTGCACAATTTTAAAAATTTATTTACATTTTCTTGTAACAAAATATACAAAAAGCCCTTGTAATCGCTAATAGATAATGTTATTATAATAAAAAAGTGTAAAGATTTTTCAATAAGGAGTGATGTTATGACTGAGCTTAAAGAAGAATATCAGCTTCCTATTTATCTGTTTCACGACGGAACTAACTATAAGGCATATGAGTTCTTCGGCGTTCATAAAATAGATAAGAGCCGTTACGCTTTCAGGGTGTGGGCGCCGAACGCTGAAGCTGTCAGCGTTGTCGGCGATTTCAACAACTGGGATGATAACGCTCACAGATGCTTTCCCATTTCACCGGGAATCTGGGAAGCAATCATAGATAATCTCAATGTCTATGATTGCTATAAATATTCAATCAAAACCAAGGACGGCAGAACTCTTCTTAAAGCCGACCCCTATGCTGTTCATCAGGAAACAAGACCTGCAACGGGTTCAAAGGTTTACGAGCTTAGCGATTATAAATGGAATGACAGGAAATGGCAGAATTCCAAAACCAAGGGTAATATCCTTGAAAAGCCCGTTAACATTTATGAGCTTCATTTCGGCTCATGGAAACAGCACGATGACGGCAACTTCTTAACATACAAAGAAATGGCAGACGAGCTTGTTCCCTATGTTAAGGATATGGGCTACACCCATATTGAAATGCTTCCCATTATGGAATATCCGTTTGACGGTTCATGGGGTTATCAGGTTACGGGCTACTTTGCCGCAACCTCAAGATACGGCATCCCCGAGGATTTGATGTATTTCATTGATAAATGCCATCAGAACAACATCGGCGTTATTCTTGACTGGGTTCCTGCTCACTTCCCGAAGGACGCACACGGTCTTTACGAATTCGACGGCAGCTGCTGCTATGAATATTCCGACCTCAGAAAGGGCGAGCACAAGGAATGGGGCACAAGAGTTTTTGACTACGGAAAGAAAGAGGTTGTTTCCTTCCTGCTTTCCTCGGCAATGTTCTGGGTTGATAAATTCCACTTCGACGGACTTCGCGTTGACGCAGTTGCTTCAATGCTCTATCTCGACTACGGCAGAAAGAACGGCGAATGGGCTCCGAATAAAAACGGCGGCCGCGAAAATCTTGAGGCTGTTGCCTTCTTCCAGAATCTTAACTCATCGATGTTTAAAGAGCATCCCGATGTTATGATGATTGCAGAGGAATCAACTGCATGGCCTATGATAACAATGCCGCCCGATATCGGCGGACTCGGCTTTAACTTCAAGTGGAATATGGGCTGGATGAACGATATGCTTCGCTACACCTCGATGGACCCGCTGTTCAGAAAGGGAAATCATAACTGCATTACATTCAGCTTCTTCTATGCATTTTCGGAAAACTTTGTTCTTCCGATTAGCCACGATGAGGTTGTTCACGGCAAGGCAAGCCTGCTTAACAAGATGCCCGGCGACTACGATATGAAGTTTGAGGGAATGAGGCTCTTCCTTGCATATATGATGGCTCACCCGGGTAAGAAGCTTTTGTTCATGGGCTCTGAATTCGGTCAGTTCATTGAATGGAACTACAAGCAGGGACTCGACTGGCTGCTTCTTGATTACGAAAAGCACAAAAAGCTTCAGGCATTCACAAAAGAGCTCAACAGGTTCTACACAGAGCACAGCGAGCTTTGGGAAATTGATTATTCCTGGGAAGGCTTCCAGTGGATTTCAAGTGAGGATAACTGCAACAGCGTAATCGCTTTCAGAAGAATAAACAAGAAGGGCGAAGAAATTATTGCAGTATTTAACTGGACGCCGAACAGCTTTGAGAGCTACCGTATCGGAGTACCGGAAAAAGGCACCTATAAAGTTGTGCTTGACACATCGCTTCAGAAATACGGCGGCGACAAGCAAAGACTTTCGGGCACATATAAATCGGTTGCCGAGCCGATTCACGGCTTCGATAACCACATCAATCTTAAGCTGCACGGACTTTCGGCAGTTTATCTGAAAAAACAAAAGGATTAATATTCAGGAGGAATTAAGCATATGACACACAAAACTGATGTTGTTGCAATGCTTCTTGCAGGAGGCCAGGGCTCCCGTCTTGGAGTTTTAACAAAAAGCATTGCAAAGCCCGCTGTTCCGTACGGAGGAAACTACAGAATTATAGACTTCCCTCTTTCAAACTGCGTTAACAGCGGCATCTACACCGTTGGCGTTTTAACCCAGTATCAGCCGCTTGTTCTCAACGACTATCTCGGAAACGGACAGCCTTGGGATTTAGACAGAATTAACGGCGGCGTTCATGTTCTTTCTCCCTACGAGGCAATCGGAGGCGCTGAATGGTATAAGGGCACTGCAAACGCTATTTATCAGAACATAACCTTCATTGAAAAATATGACCCGAAATATGTTGTTATTCTTTCGGGTGACCATATTTACAAGATGAACTATGCTAAGATGATTGACTTCCACAAGAAGAATAATGCAGACTGCACAATCGCTGTTCTTGAGGTTCCGTGGGAAGAGGCAAGCCGTTTCGGTATTCTTGCAACCGACGAAAACGACAAGATTTATGAATTTGCAGAGAAGCCTGCTCAGCCTAAATCAAACAAGGCTTCAATGGGCGTTTATGTATTCTCGTGGGACAAACTCAGAAAGTATCTCACCGAGGATGAGGCTAATCCTGATTCTTCAAACGACTTCGGTAAAAACATTATTCCTACAATGCTTGCAGATAATCAGAGAATGTTTGCATTCCCCTTCAAGGGCTACTGGAAGGATGTTGGAACCATTGATTCTCTCTGGGAAGCAAACCTTGATATTATCAATCCTAATGTTGACCTTGATTTAAGCGACACAAGCTGGAGAATTTATTCACGCAATCCCATGTCGCCTCCGCACTATATCGGCAAGGACGCTAAGGTTGAAAATTCATCAATCGGTGAAGGCTGCGAAATCGACGGAACAGTTGATTACTCGGTTGTATCCCCCGATGTAATTATTGAAAAGGGCGCTGAGGTTAAATACTCGGTTATTATGCCGGGTGCAACAATCAAGGAAGGCGCTAAGGTTTATTATTCAATAATTGCCGAGGACGCAGTTATTGAGGAAGGCGCTCAGATAGGCGAAATCCCCGAAAACCTTGAAAACAGTGCAGACTGGGGTATCGCAGTTATCGGTTCAAAGGCAACAATAACAAAGGGCAAGAAGATTGCTCCTAAAGATATGATAGCATCGGGAGAGAAGGTATAACTATGAACGGAAAAAAAGTTCTTGGAATGATTTTTGCAAACATTCACGAAGAGGCTCTTGAAGCATTAACCAATATGAGAACCATGGGTTCTGTTCCGTTTTGCTCAAGATACAGACTGATTGACTTCCCGCTTTCCAATATGGTTGAAAGCGGCATCACAAAAATCGGTGTTGTTACAAACGCAAACTTCAATTCACTTATGGATCACGTTGGAACAGGCAAGCCCTGGGATTTAAGCAGAAAGAACGACGGCTTGTTCATTCTTCCTCCCTATTCACTCACCTCAACAACAATGTGGGGCAACAGAATAGACGCTATCTACGGCAATATGGGATTCCTCGACCAGTCGAATCAGGAATATGTTTTGATGAGCGACTGCTATAATGTTATGAATCTCGATTTTGAAAAGCTCTTTGAGGCTCACGAAAACAGCGGCGCTGCCGTTACAATCGTTGGCGTTAAAGGCAAGAAGCCGAAGGACATCAATTCCGTTCTTGTTTTCAATGAAGTTGATGAAAACGGCAAAATAATCGACGCAGCACTTGACCCGAACACAGACGGCGAGGTTTTCTATTCCTGCAACATTATTTTAATCAAAAAATATCTGCTTCAGTCACTTATCACAAATGCTCATTCAAAGAATGAGGTTTCCTTCCAGAGAAGCATTCTTATGAACTGCATTAAATCCGAAAAGGCATATGCTTACGATGCAACGGATTGCTTTGTTGGAACTATCGACAGCATTCAGAGCTACTACGATATTTCAATGAGCCTTCTTGATAAGGATACAAAGAACAAGTTATTTGATAAGGAAAGACCGATTTACACTAAGGAACGCGACGATATGCCCTCTCTTTACGGTCCTGATGCATGCATCAACAATTCTCTTATTGCAGACGGCTGCGAAATCAAAGGCACAGTTGAAAACTGTATTCTCTTCAAGGGCGTTAAGATTGAAGAAGGCGCAGTTGTTAAGAATTCAATTCTTATGCAGGATACCGTTATCGGCGAAGGCTCAAAGATTAATTGCGTTATTGCCGACAAGAATGTTAACATCAAGTCGGGCATTGAGCTTTCAGGCGCTGAAACATTCCCGATCAGCCTTTCAAAAGACACAAGAATCTAAACCCTTTTAAGAATAAGGAGAAACTATATGAAGGTTTTATATGTTGCTTCCGAAGCGCTTCCCTTTATGGCCTCGGGCGGACTCGGCGATGTTGCAGGTTCACTTCCCGTTGCTCTGAGAAAACGCCTCATAGGCTGCAGAGTTGTTATGCCTTTATACGATTCAATAAAGCAGGAATATAAAGATAAGATGAAGTTTATAACTTCTATTTCCGTTCCCGTTTCATGGAGAAGGCAATACTGCGGTATTTTCGAAGCAAAGCACAACGGAGTAATCTATTACTTCCTTGATAACCAATACTATTTCAAGAGAGACGGAATTTACGGTCACTACGACGATGCTGAAAGATTTGCCTTCTTTGCAAGGGCAGTTCTTGAAATCATTCCCCACCTCGACTGGAAACCCGATATCATTCACTGCAACGACTGGCAGAGCGCGTTAACTCCGCTTTACTATTCCTGCTACTATGCAAATCAGATTGGCTACGAAAACATTAAAACCGTTTTCACAATCCACAACATTCAGTATCAGGGCAAATACGGCGATGAGCTGCTTAACGATGTTCTCGGCATTGCACCCGAACACAATAACCTCATTCTCTACGACGGACTTGTTAACTTTATGAAGGCAGGTATTGAATGCTCGAATATGGTTACAACCGTTTCGCCAACCTACGCTAAGGAAATTCTTGACCCCTGGTTCAGCCACGGTCTTGACCCGATTTTAAATCAGCGTTCGTGGAAGCTCTGCGGTATTCTTAACGGAATTGACACCGAGAACTACAACCCGAAAACCGACCCGAATATTGCTGTTAACTACAGCGCTTCAGGCAACTTCATGAAGGCTAAGTCCGAAAACAAGAAGGCGCTTCAGGAAGCTATGGGTATGGCAGTTCGCGACGATGTTCCGCTTATCGGAATTGTTAGCCGCCTTGCAGGACATAAGGGCTTCGACCTCATGAAAGAGGTTCTTGAAAAGAGCCTTTGGGAAAGAGATGTTCAGTATGTTGTTCTCGGCTCTGGCGAATGGCAGTATGAAAGCTTCTTCAGAGAGCTGCACGACAAATATCCCGATAAAGTCGGCGTTACAATCGGCTTCGTTCCCGAGCTTGCAAGAAAGATTTATGCAGGCGCAGACCTCTTCTTAATGCCAAGTAAGAGCGAGCCCTGCGGACTTTCACAGATGGTTTCATTGAGATACGGAACTATTCCGATTGTTCGTGAAACAGGCGGTCTGAAAGACTCTATTACAGACAGCGGCGACGGCGAAGGCAACGGCTTTACCTTTAAGAGCTACGACGCATATGATATGCTCGGCGCTATCTACAGAGGCGTTGACGCATTCTATAACAAGGACGGCTGGAAGATTCTTGTTAAGCGTGCTCTTGACTGCGATATGAGCTGGGGCAAGAGCGCTAATGAATACATCAAGATGTATAAGGGATTATTAAAGGACTAATAGACAATAAAAATAAAGGGCATTATTGATGCCCTTATTTTTTATTGTTTTATTTACTTTCTTTTCTGAAGTGCATATAGGGTGACATCACCGGATATGCAAGCGAAATGATAATGGTTATTATCAGCGTTTTTAAGAAGGTTATCGGGAAGTTGATAAGAATTATTCCCTGCCAGATTTCCGATATTTTCACAACTAAGCCCTGAAGAGCTTCGGGCAAATGGTCGCGAATAACCGCTAATGTGGTAACATAACTGCTGAACACTATTTCGTGAGAATAATACTGCGGATACTCCTTTGCAAGTGCGGGGAAAACATAATAGTTAGTTATAAAGAACTGAACTATCAGCGAAGGAATCATCGCAAACATTGAGCTTATGAAAACAAGCTTTCCGCGTTTTGCATAGCTGATTTCCTTTGCTTCTGCCTTGCCTGATTTTGCAACACTGTTAATATAGAACAAGCCTGCAGTTGCAACAAAAACGCCGTTAATCAGAAAGTTTGAAATATCGGGTGCAAACGAATTGTTGCTGATAGCCGTGTGAATAACGCTTTTTAACAGGCACACAATAATGCCTATCACGGGTCCGTACGCGATTGATGCAAGCAATTCGGGAAATACGGAGAAATCGACTGCAAATATCGAAGGAATACCCGGAAGTTGAAGCGGAAAGAATCTCAGAAGAATTGCAAAAGCGGTTAAGGCAATCGTGCTTAAAATAATTCTAATAATATTGTTATTAATTAAATTATTCTCTGAGTTCTTTGAGTAAACCGATGATTTCTTAGATCCTGATGCTTTTTTCTTCTTTTCATCCTTCTTTTTATTTTCGCTTGTTATTTCATTTTGTTCTTCAAGCTCTTTATTAATATCTTCTGCCATATCAATTCCTCATCTAAAATAATGGTTTATGTTTGAAATACATTAGTTTTTCTTCGTTTAATGCATTGAACTGACCAATGTTTTTATAGCCTTTTTCTTCAAAAAACTTAATTGCATTTTCATCGCTTTTATCAAGGGCAACAATGAATTTATCATACATTCTTTCCATCATCTGTCTTTCCCAAATTAAAAGAGAAAGCGTGCCCGTGCCTATTCCCCTGAACTTCTCAAGAAGTTCAAAATAGTTTATCATGGGAATTCTTTCAAGGAAGAAGCTGTATTGCAGCCAGCCTGCAAATTCCTCGTTTTCAAATATAAGATAAACCTGCTTGTTATCAATCCATCTCTTGTACTCGGGGAAAATAATTGAATCATCAATCTTTTGAACCAATTCAAAATCTTCCTCTTTCCCGAATCTTACTTTCATCATAATAAAATCACCAAACCTTTTTGCCTCTCTTTCGTAAAGGGAGGCAAGAAACGGATTAATTATATCCTTCCATTTAATATATCTTCATCCGCCTTGCCGCTCATAATGTAGTTCAGCAAGTCTGCAACACATCCGTGGTTGCAGTGGCAGGCATTGAATTTACAAAGCCTCTGAATTGATGAAGGCGCTTGACCTGCACATGCAGGCAGACCGACTGTGTTAAGCATATCCCAGTCGTTATAATAATCGCCGATTGCGGCAACATGGCTTTTTTCGATATTCAGCATATCGGCAAGCTTCATAATGCCAACGCCCTTATGTGTATCCTTTTGCAGCATTTCAAGGGTTACCGCAGTTGAAGGCATAAAGTTTGCATCGGGATTTTCCATTGTTAAAATTCTGCTTTGCAGGCGCATCATAGTTGGCGGAAGCGCCCAGAAGATAACCTTCATCCAGCCTTCCTCGGGAACATCGTCAACCGATTTAACATGCTCAAAATGTGCCTTATCAAAATGCATTGTGCTTTTTGAAAGCAATCCGCTGTGAACAACATAAACATAGTCGTCAAAATAAATTCCGATATCAACGCTTTTGAAAATATCATCAAATTCGGTTGAAATATATTTAACAAATTCCCTGCCCTTTTCGCCTATGGTGTTGCGCCAAATCATTTTCTGCTGATTAAAGTCGTATAAGCCTGCACCGTTTAAAACAACAGCAGGCTGATTGGGAGTTATTCTGTTGTAGTTTCTTCCGAGGCTGGACTGAGTTCTGCCCGAGGCGAGAGTGAAGTTTCCGCCAAGGTCTGTGAACTTTCTGATTGCTTCGATATTAACCTTCGGAATATATCTCATTTTGTTTTTGAGAGTTCCGTCTATATCCGAAACAACGAGCCAGTTTTCAAAGGTTTTTTCCATTGTTTCTCCCGTGGGACTAATCTTTGCTGAATTTGTTTTCAAGTTTATTTAAAAACTTTTTAAAATATTCGGGGAGTTCGCTTTCAAACTCCATATATTCATTTGTTCTCGGATGAACAAAGCCTATCTGTTTTGCGTGCAGGCACTGACCGCCAAGCTCGGTTATAACCTTTTTAGGTCCGTAAACCTCATCGCCTGCAACGGGGTGCCCGATATATGCCGAGTGAACTCTTATCTGGTGGGTGCGCCCTGTTTCAAGCACACATCTTACATGGGTGAATTCACCGTATCTTTTAATAACATAAAAATGCGTTACGGCGGGCTTTGAATTTTTCATAGTTACCGCCATCTTTTTTCTGTCCTTCGGATTTCTTCCTATCGGCTGGTTTACCGTAAATTCATCCTCTTTAATGTTTCCGTATAAAACCGCCTCATAGGCGCGCGTAAAGGAATGCTCCTTTATCTGCTCGGCAAGGCTTAAATGCGCTGCGTCGTTTTTTGCAACAATCAAAAGCCCCGAGGTATCCTTATCAATTCTGTGAACAATACCGGGACGGATAACGCCGTTTATTCCCGATAAGCTGCCTTTACAATGATAAAGCAGTGCGTTAACCAAGGTGCCGCTGTAATTCCCGTTTGCAGGGTGAACAACCATACCCTTTGGCTTATTTACAACCAGAAGGTCGTCATCCTCATAAACTATGTCAAGAGGAATGTTCTCCGCCTTTGCATCAAGCGGAACCGCATCGGGAATAACAACTTCAATTTCATCGCCCGTTTTGCATTTATAGTTTTTGCTGACGCTCTCGCCGTTTACAAAAACATTGTTATTTTCAATAATTTTCTGAACGGATGAGCGCGTTAATTCTTCAAGGTTTTCGCAGATGAATTTATCTATTCTCTCCCCCGAAATATCGCAGGTTAAATTAATTCTTTCCATCTTTTTTATTATCCCTGAACGCGTCAACAATCATTTTAACTATCAAAACTGCCGCTCCGCAGGTAACCGCCGAATCGGCAATATTAAACACCGCGAAATTCACAAAAAGAGGCTCAATAAAATCAACAACATATCCGTAAAACGCTCTGTCTATCAGATTGCCGATACCGCCTGCAACAATAACGCCGATGCTCCAGTAGTACCAGAGGTTCGGGCATCTGTTGGAAAACATATACCACAGTCCTGCAGCGCAGATAATAATTGTTAAAGCAACAAAAATCCATCTTGCGCCGCTGAACATCGAAAACGCCATTCCCGTGTTTTCAACATATCTGAACTGAACAAAGTTTTTAATGAATACCACTGCGCTGTCCTGAAGATATTTAGTTGCGAGATATTTTGTAAACTGGTCAAACGCAACTATGAGCACTATCATAACAGCGCAGGAAATATGTTTCTTTTTGTGCATTTTTTCACCTGAGTGTTTGATTATTATAAGTTAAGAAGCTCCATTGTCTTTGCACAGTCAGCGCAAAGAGTCGGATGAGCAGCGTTGCTGCCGATATTTCTTGTGAACTTCCAGCAGCGTTCGCATTTTTCGCCCTCTGCCTTTGAAACAGAGAGTGAAAGTCCTTCAACATCGCCCTTAACCTCGCCCTCACCGTCTGCAACCTCAACGGCTGAAACAATGAAGATTTCGGGAAGTGCGCCCTTAATGCTTTCAAGGAATTCCTTAAGCTCACCGTCGGCATAAAGGGTTACCTT
This sequence comes from Oscillospiraceae bacterium, assembly GCA_015065505.1. Taxonomy (GTDB): domain Bacteria; phylum Bacillota; class Clostridia; order Oscillospirales; family Acutalibacteraceae; genus Eubacterium_R. The sequence goes on along the minus strand of SVQE01000013.1, from coordinate 30,137 downwards.
TGCTTCAAGGGGCTTACCGATAATCTTTTCGCCTCTTGCAAGCTCGAGTGCCTTCTGAGCGTCGGTTCTGATTTCGTGAATTCTGTCCCACTTCTCGATGAATGCTGCATCTGTTTCAATGAATTTTTCGCTCGGAATTTCATTGAAGAGAGGTGAACGAACATCCTTTGATGCATCGTGCTTCATTTCCTTCCAGATTTCATCGCAGGTGAATGCAAGAATCGGAGTGAGAAGAAGGGTTAATGAATCAAGAACCTTATATAAAACAGTCTGTGCTGCTCTTCTTGATTTTGAATCAGGAGCAGAGGTGTAAAGTCTGTCTTTAAGAACATCGAAATAGAAGTTACTCATATCAACAACACAGAAATTGTGAAGCGCATGCGCTGTTGTGTGGTATTCATAACTGTTGTAGCCCTGCTTAGCGATTTCAATAACCTCGTCAAGCTTCATAAGCGCATACTTATCAAGCTCTTCAAGCTCATCATTTGAAACCATATCGGTGTCGGGATTAAAGTCGTAGAGGTTACCGAGGCAGTATCTTGCAGTGTTTCTGATTTTTCTGTAGTTATCGGAAATCTGCTTAAGAATTTCGGGGCTGATTCTGATATCAGCGTGATAGTCTGCCGAAGCAACCCAGAGACGAAGAATATCTGCACCGTATTTGCTGATAACCTCCTGAGGAGCAATACCGTTTCCGAGGGACTTACTCATTTTTCTTCCCTCGCCGTCAACGGTCCAGCCGTGAGTGATAATCTCTTTATATGGTGCGCCCTTGCCTGCTGCAACCGAGGTTAAGAGTGAGCTCTGGAACCAGCCTCTGTACTGGTCTGCACCTTCAAGATAAACATCTGCAGGCCATTTAAGATAAGGTCTGTTCTTGCATACTGCAAAATGCGATGAGCCCGAGTCAAACCAAACGTCCATAATATCCTTTTCTTTTTCAAAGCCGTTTGATTTGCCGCAGTGAGGACAGGTGAAGCCAACGGGTACGAAGTATTCAGCCTCGTGAGCATACCATGCATCAGAGCCTTCCTCGCCGAAGATATCGGAAACCTTATTCATAACATCGGCATCGATAATCTCTTTGCCGCAATCCTTACAATAGATAACGGGAATCGGAACGCCCCATTTTCTCTGACGGGAAATACACCAGTCGGCTCTTTCCTGAACCATTGACTGAAGTCTGTCCTTACCCCATTCGGGGAACCATTTAACCTCTTCGGCAGCCTTAACTGCGTCCTCTTTGAATGCGTCAACCGAGCAGAACCACTGGCTTGTTGCTCTGAAAATAATCGGCTTATGGCATCTCCAGCAGTGAGGATACTGGTGTTTAATCTTCTTTAATGCAAAGAGTGCGCCTGTTTTATCAAGATATTCTGCAATCGGCTTGTTTGCATCCTCGGTGAAGAGACCTGCAAACTGACCTGCTTCCTCGGTTAAATAGCCCTTATCGTCAACGGGAACAACTATCGGGATTTCAGGATAGTTTTTGCAGACAATAAAGTCGTCAACACCGTGACCGGGAGCTGTGTGAACGCAGCCTGTTCCGCTTTCAAGAGTTACATGGTCGCCCACGATAACAAGTGATGTTCTGTCGAGGAACGGGTGCTGAGTTTTCATATATTCAAGCTCGCTGCCGCGGATAATTCCAACGGTTTCATAATCGGTTATGCCTGCATCCTCCATTGCAACGCCTGCAAGGTCGGTTGCCATAACGAAGTATTCACCGTTTGCTTTAAGAAGTGAATATTCATAGCTGGGGCCAACGCAGATTGCAAGGTTTGCAGGAAGAGTCCAGGTTGTTGTTGTCCAGATTACGAAATAGGTTTTATCAAGGTCTGCGCCTAAAGCGGCAAGCTTGCCCATATCATCGGTTACCTTGAATTTAACATAGATTGAGTGGCAGGGGTCCTCGCCGTATTCAATCTCTGCTTCTGCAAGAGCGGTGTTACAGTCAGGGCACCAGTAAACAGGCTTTAAGCCCTTATAGATATAGCCCTTGTTTGCCATTGAAGCAAACACCTTAATCTGCTCCTGCTCAAATTCTTTCTGAAGAGTGATATAGGGGTTATCCCATTCACCTATTGCGCCGAGTCTTTTAAAGCTTTCGCGCTGAATATCAACATAGCCAAGCGCTGTGTCACGGCAGATTTTACGAAGCTCAAGGTCGCTTATATCAGTTGTTGCGCTGATGCCTGCCTTCTTTCTTGCCGCAAGCTCGGTAGGCAAGCCGTGAGTATCCCAGCCGGGAACATACGGCGACTGAAAGCCCGTCATATTCTTATAACGAACTATAAAATCCTTAAGTGTTTTGTTAAGTGCGTGGCCGATATGAATATCGCCGTTTGCATATGGGGGACCGTCGTGAAGCAGGAACATCGGCTTATCGGCATTATGCTTCATAAGCTCTTCGTACTGCTTGTTTTCCTCCCATGCTTTTAAAAACTCAGGCTCCCTCTGAGGAAGTGACGCCCTCATAGGAAATTCTGTTTTGGGTAAATTAAGTGTTTGATTATAATCCATTTAATCTGTGCTCCTTAGTTGTTTAGTTGCGAGTTGCGAGTGCCGAGTTCCGAGTTTTCGGTTACTCGCGCAAGCGCTCGAACAATTATTTATTTTTTCTTCTTGAAGAAGCCCTTGAACTTCGGGGGCTCATCCTCTTCATCCTCGGGAGGAACAAGAGAAATTGTTTGATTTCTGTCGTAATGAGCATCGTTGCTGCTGATATTGAAATATGACTCAAAGGGCTGTGACTTTTCCTCTTCGTCAAAGAGTGATTTTTCATCCTCTGTGTCGTCCTCTTCAATTTCGGGAATATCGATTGCAGGTGCGTCAACGGGGGTTAATTCGTCTGCCGAGAAAGCTGCAACAGCCTTCATCGGGTCTTCAAATTCCTCTTCCTCGTCATCATCGCTATAGTCTGAGAAAGCATCCTCGATGTCATCAAAATCCTCATCGTCATCAAGTTCAAGCTCTTCCTCAGCTTCTTTCTCTTCAGCTTCGTCTGCCTGTGCTTCGGTTTCTTCTTCAGCGGTCTCTTCTTCTGTTTCTTCGCTGTCGATAATCATTTCATCGGGGATTGCATTCTGAATTTCATCAATCTCAGAAACAAGTGAATCAAGCTCGCTGTGAATGGCGTCAAGCTCCTGCTCCTGCTCTTTTTCATCTGCAGTGTCAAGATTAGCGCCGTTTAAAACCTCAAGCTGTTCAGAATAAAGCGCAATTAATTTATCAATAAAGGTTTTTGCATCCTGCTTTGCGGTTTTTGTGAGAATTCTGTATGCCTCAACCTCGGACTTTGAGGTTGAAATAAGGTCGTCTGAAATCTCTTTTGCCTGGTCAAGAATATTCTGGGCAACGATTTTTGAAGAATTAATAGCATCGTTTGCCTTCTTCTGTGCATCGGCAATAACTGCCTCTGCCTCTTCGTTCTTTTCCTTAATGAGATTTGAGGAATATTCTCTTGCCTCTGCAATCATTTTATCAGCCTTTTCCTGAGCGTCTGCAATAGTTGTGTTTGCGGTTTCCTCGCTCTTGCTGATAAGAAGTGCTGCGGTTTCACTGCTCTCCTTTTCAAGCTTATCAGCCATCTTCTGTGCAGTGATTAATGCGGACTTGATTGAATCCTCGTCCTCTCTGTATTCCTCTATCTTTCTTGCAAGAACTTCCATCTTGCGATAGAGCTCTTTATTTTCGTTGATGTAGCCTTCAATGGTATCTGCTGCTTCGCTTAATGCCGCGTTAACCTCATCAACATTGTAGCCGTTTTGCTCGGGTGAAAACTTTTTGTTTCTTAAATCATTTGCGCTTATCATAGTTTATTCTCCTCATTTATTCATTAACAGTCTGAATTTACATAAACATTCCGTTGTTTTCAAGCTCGTCGATTAAATCGCCCATAACATCAACATTATATGGGGTGATTATGTAGGTTGAATTTGCAACCCTTTTAATCTGACCGTTGTTTGCATATGCAACGCCCGAAAGGAAGTCAAGAAGTCTTCTTGCGATATCCCTGTTTGTGCTTTCAAGATTGAGCACAACGCTTCTCTTAGTGTTAAGATGGTCTGCAATCGCTGCTGCTTCTTCATATTTTTCAGGCTTAACAAGAACAACCTGGAACTGAGCCGTTGTGTTAATGTTAACAACCTTATCGCTTTTCTGTCTGCGTGCCGGACGCTCTGAAGAGCGCTCCTCTCTTTCAAATAACGGCGCTTCTACGCTTCTGCTTTTTGATGCTCTGTTAAATGACGATGCCGAATCATCATAGAAATCTTCAAAATCATCGTCGTCTTCTTCGTTAAGAATGTCTTTTACCTTGTCAAAAAATCCCATCTTTTCTACCTCACATTTTAAAAATATTTTCTTGCCCCGAATATTGCGGAGCCTACTCTGACTATATTTGAACCCTCGAGAACTGCGCTTTCATAATCACCGCTCATTCCCATAGAGAGAATATCCATATCAATATTATCAATTCTTTTTTCTTTAAAGTCAATAAAAGATTTATACATCGCCGAAAAATACTTTCTGACTTCCTTTTCATCGCAAATCGGAGGAATTGTCATAAGTCCTTTAACCCTTATCGAGTCAAGCTCGGCTATTTCGTAAAGAAGCTCGGGAAGGGCTTCGATATATACGCCGCTTTTTGATTCCTCTTTGCCGACATTAACCTCAACAAGTATGTTGGTTTCAACACCCTTGATTGCCGACTGACGGCTGATTTCCTTTGCAAGCTTGATTGAATCAACCGATTCAATCATATCAACCTCACCAACAATCTGCTTTGCCTTGTTGCTTTGAAGGTGACCTATCAGATGCTTTTCAACGCCGTTTAAATGAAGAAAATCCTTCTTGCCGAGATATTCCTGAACGCGGTTTTCGCCGATTAAATCAGCGCCCATATCAAGCACGGGATTAATATACTCTGCTTCAACGGTTTTTGTAACGCACATTAAACGAACATCTTCAACCTTTCTGCCTGCTTTAATTGCAGCCTCGGCAACCTGCTCTTTAACCCGTTTGTAGTTATCTACGGTTATTTGAATGCGTTTTTCATCAGGTGTAAACTTTTCCATCCTCAAGCTCCTTTCCCTTGGTAATTATCTGGTCGTAAAGCCTTATTCCGTTTTTAGAGTCGGGGTCGAAGGAGAGAAGAACAAAATCATCATCGGAATAGATAACCTCTGCTTCCCTGAACTTAACCTGACTTGAAATAAGAACATAAACGCCCTTTCTCTCTTTGCCGTTTTCATCCTTGGCAACATGGAGAGCTTCGGTCGGAACCTTTATTCCCTCGAGGGAGGCTGTTCGGATTTCAATTTCCTCTTTTCTCATTGAGGCAATTCCAGAATCCATCACACTCGATTTCATAATCAGCGCGGTTTCCTTTTCGCCTGCCTGAGGCTCTGCACCACTTACAATCTGAACATCAAGCACTGTGCCGTCGTTATCCTTGAGCGCAACCTGAACCCTCTGACCGTTTTCAAGATTTATAACCTTATCGCTGTCTACCACACATTCAAAATACCATGTGTAGCTTGTTACAAGCTTTCCGAAATAAGCCGATTTGTTATCCTCTAATTCATCAACCTTATCAAGAGCGTTTTTAATATCCTTAACACTCATTTCCTGCGCTTTGCCGTATTCAACCAGATCTTCGCAGCCATCGGTGTAGCTTGAGAAAATGCCCGATTCATCGGTTTTTATATATCCTTTGGGCTTTGTTTTTGATAAGGCGCCCTCCTGCTTTCTGAGGTTCTGGATTATTGAAATCAAATCAACATTTTCGCCGATAATCATCTGACGGCGAAGAACGCTGTCGTTAAGCTTTGCCGCATTTGCTTCAATGCTTTCAACATTGTTTGATGAAACACTGCGCACAAAAGCATTTATATCATCATCAATTTCGCTGTTAACCGATTCAACATTTCCAGCCTGACCAACGGTTTGCGATTCAAGGTTTTCATAATATTTCAGCTCCTGCTGAATATCAAGATAATCGGAATAGGTTTGCGCGTCCTCGTTTGATGAAAAGGTCATTGCAACATTTCCGCCGACATTAATTTTATCACCGTCGGCTAAACACGGAACAGTTATTTTACTGCTGTCTGCGCTAATTGTTTTTTCATCGCGGACAACAAGCGCCGTTGCGTCTATTTTTTCATATACGGTTGAAAGAAGTGCGGTTTCGGTTTCAAAAGAAATATGCATAACCGAATAGCATTCATAGAATATATATGCAAAAACAAGAACTACGGCAATAATTATTGCCAGACTGTCTTTTTTAATTTTCAAAACCAAAACCTCCTTTTTTCAGTTTTTAATAAATTCTTCTGCAAGGCTTACAGCACAAGCAATAAGCTCGCTACCCTGCATTTCATCCGCATAAAGCCAGTTAATCTTTTCGTTTCTTCTAAACCATGTCAGCTGGCGTTTTGCGTACCTTCTGGTTTCCTGTTTTATTTTTTCAAGCGCTTCATCAAGTGAAATTTCATTGTTGAAATAAGGAATAAGCTCCTTATGACCTATTGCCTGAGCCGAGGTTTCGCCGGTTATTTTAAGGCTTTGTCTTGCCTCGTCAATCAAGCCGTTTTCAACCATCAAATCAACGCGCTCGTTAATTCTCTGATAAAGCGTTTGTCTGTTTTTGTAGTTAATTCCTATATAGAGGGCTTCAAACGGGCTTTCTTCGTTTTTCGATTCCTCGTTCTGCTTTGTTTTCGAGGTTCCTCCGAAATAAAGCTCAAGCGCCCTTATAACTCTTTTTCTGTTGTTTTTGTGAATACCTTCGGCTGCTTTTGAATCATATTCAACAAGCATATCATAAAGCTCGTCGGTGCTTTTTTCTTCAAGCTCTGCACGAAGCTTTTCATCAACGCCGACATCGCTGAAGGTTATATTGTTAACAAGGCTGTCTATAAAAAGCCCCGTTCCGCCTGCAATAATCGGAAGCTTGCCCCTTTCAGCAATATCAAAGGCTTTTTCCTTTGCAAGGCTAACAAATTCAGCAACCGAAAACGGCTTATCCGCTTCAAAGCATTCAACAAGCCAGTGTGGTATTCCCTGCTTTTCCTCTTCGGTAACCGCCGCGGTTGCTATTGGCATTCCTTTGTAAACCTGCATTGAATCGGCGGATATAATTTCGCCGCCGAGCCTTTTTGCAAGCTCAATGGAAAGCGCGGTTTTGCCCGATGCGGTTGCCCCGACAACGCAGATAATCTTTATCTTTTCCATAATTATGACCTGCCGAACTGCTTTTCGATTTCGTATTTAGTCATTTTTATCATAACAGGTCTGCCATGGGGGCAATATCTTATTTCGGGCATTGAAAGCAGCTTCTTAACAAAGAGCTCTCTTTCATACGGCGAGGTGTAGTCCCCTGCCTTAACTGCCGCTCTGCACGAGGTTGAATGGAAAATCCAGTCCATCTGCTCGGGCGTTATATCTGTTTTGCCTTCAAGCAGCTTGCCGGCCGTTTCGCAAATTAAATCCTCTATATCCTCGTCGCTGAGCATTGAAGGGCATTCGCGGACGATAACCGAGGATTCGCCGAAATCTTCAACGAGAAATCCGCATTTTTTATATAATTCAAGATTTGAACTAACTGCACTGTGCTCTTCTCTTGAAAGCCTTACTGCAACGGGACTTAACAATACCTGAGAGTTAATCTCGGTGCTGCTTTTCAGCTTTTCATAATTCATTCTTTCGTGTGCAGCGTGCTTATCGATAAGATAGAGCGCGTTTTCGATTTCAACAATTATGTAGGTTTTAAACGCCTCGCCTATAACTCTGAAATCGGGCACATCAATTTTCGGTGCTTCAGCCTTTGGTGTTTCAGCCTCGGGCTCTTCTGCCTTTTCCTTTTGTGCGTCAAAGCTCTTTGCGTCGGTGAGTATTTCCTCGTAGAGCTTTTCGGTTTGCTCTTCCTTGGCTTTGGTTTTATAATCTGCGGCAGGCGCAAACACCTTCCACACATCCTTTGACTCGCTGCCTTTTGAGGAAAACTGAATCTGCGAGGGCTTATCGCTGCTTTTTCTGAAAATATCAAGCCTTCCGCTTGCTGTCTGCGTTACGGGCTTCTTTTCGGTGAAAACAACCTCTTTGGGTGTATCCTGCTGTTCGATTGCAGATTTAACCCCGTAATAAACAAGCTCGAAGACAGGGCGTTCATTTGCAAAACGAACCTCAATTTTTGCAGGGTGAACATTAACATCAACAAAGGAATTATCGCATTCAATGTTAAGAACACAGCCCGGAAATCTGCCAACCATTATCGAGTTTTTATATGCCTGCTCGAGAGCTGCCATAGCGGTCTGGCATTTAACAAGCCTTGAATTGATGAAGAAATACTGCATTGCACGGCTTTTTCTTGCAGCAGAGGGCTTGGTTACAACACCGCTTATATGCATATTGTTAACCGAATAATCAACCTCAACAAGTGAGGAAGAAAATTCCTTGCCTAAAACGGAATAAACCGCACTCTTTAATTCCCCGTTACCCGAGGTTATAAGAACCTGCTTGCCGTCGCGGATAAATCTGAAGGAAATTTCGGGATGGCTGATTGCCATTCTGTCAACAACGCCCGCAACTGAATTGCCCTCGGTTACATCCTTTTTAAGAAATTTCATTCTTGCAGGGGTGTTGAAGAATAAATCCCTTACAACAATGGTTGTGCCCTCAGGACAGCCTGCGTCGGAAAAATCTATTTCCTCGCCGCCTGCAATTTCGTATCTTGAGCCGAGGTCGCTTCCTTTTTCCTTGCTGAGAAGCTCAACTCTTGCAACAGCGGCAATGGAAGCCATAGCCTCGCCCCTGAAGCCGAGTGTTGAAATTGCATTTAAATCCTCGCTGCTTTTGATTTTGCTTGTTGCGTGGGACACAAAAACCTTTTTGATTTCGCTTTTTGCAATTCCGCAGCCGTCGTCAGTTATGCGAATATATGTAATTCCGCCGTTTTTGATTTCAACGGTTATGTTTTTCGCACCTGCGTCAACGGAATTTTCTATCATTTCTTTAACTATGGAGGAGGGGCGCTCAACAACCTCGCCTGCCGCTATAAGCTGATAGACTTCCTTAGGTAATATATTAATTTCAGGCATTCCCCTCACCACCCTTTTTGAAATGAAGAATGAAGAATTTCGGGTGCTGCGCACGGCTTATTATAATTGACCGTCAGAAACCTCAATTCGTCATTCGTAATTCGTAATTCGTAATTAACTATCGCTATAATTCCTCAACCTTTTTCTTCAGGTCGTTTAAAGTCTGCATTGCCTCGATGGGCGTTAATGTGTTTATATCAATCGTTTTGATAAGCTCAAGAATATCATCCGATGTGTTTGTTCTGAAATTATACTGAATATCCGTTTCTTCCTCTTCAATAAGAGCTTCCTCGGATTTGAATTCTATTTCAATTTTATTTGCTTCAAGCTCTTTTAAAATAACCTTTGCTCTTTTAACAACGCTCTGCGGAATTCCCGCAAGTTTGGCTACTTCAATACCGAAGCTCTGGTCGGCGCCGCCCCTTACTATTCTTCTGAGGAAAGTTATATCGTCGCCCCTCTTTTTAACGGCAATGGAATAGTTGTTAACGCCGTCAAGCAAGCCCTCCATTGCAGTAAGCTCGTGATAGTGAGTTGCAAAAAGAGTTTTTGCGCCGAGTGTTTTTTTCTTAACAACATATTCAAGCACCGCCCTTGCAATGCTCATACCGTCGAAGGTTGAGGTTCCCCTTCCGATTTCATCAAGAATAATCAGCGATTTTTCCGTTGCATTTTTGAGTATTGATGAAACCTCGTTCATCTCAACCATAAAGGTTGACTGCCCCATTGCAAGGTCGTCGGACGCGCCCACTCTTGTGAAGATTGCGTCAACAATTCCGATTCTTGCGCTCTTGGCAGGAACAAACGAGCCTATCTGAGCAAGAAGTGTTATAAGCGCTGTCTGGCGCATATAGGTTGACTTACCTGCCATATTCGGACCCGTTATAATGCTGCAGCGGTTTTTGCCGTTATCAAGTAATGTGTCGTTAGGAACAAACATAGCCCCGTCAAGAAGGGTTTCAACAACGGGATGCCGTCCGTCCTTAATATCTATTACGCCGTCATTGGTAACGCTCGGACAGCAGTAGTTATTTTCAAATGCCACCTGCGAAAGTGATGCAAGCGCATCAAGCGTTGCCAGCGCTTTGGCGGTTTTCTGAATGCGAATCGCTTCGCCTGCAATCTGATTTCTCACGGTTGAGAAGGTTTCGTATTCAAGTGCAATTAATCTTTCCTTTGCACCGAGCACCTTTCCTTCAAGCTCCTTGAGTTCCTGAGTTATGAAGCGTTCGCAGTTTGTTAATGTCTGTTTTCTTATGTAGTCCTCGGGAACAAGATTGAGATAGGAATTTGTTACCTCGATAAAATATCCGAAAACCTTGTTATATGAAACTCTGAGCTTCGGAATACCCGTTCTCTCTTTTTCTCTTGCTTCAATATCTGCAAGAAGGGTTGTTCCGCCGCCGACAATTTCGGAAAGCTCGTCTATTTCGGCGTTAAAGCCCTTTCTGATAATTCCGCCCTCTCTTAAGCTGAAAGGCGGCTCGTCAACAATGGCGCTGTCTATCAGATTTTTAACATCATCAAGCAAATCGATGTTTTCATAAACCGATTTGAGCATCGCCGATGACGCGTCGGAAAGCTTATCCTTAATTAACGGGAAATGCTCGATTGCTCCTGAAAGCGACCTGAGCTCCTTTGCATTTGCGGTTGAATACGCAATTCTTGAAAGCAGCCTTTCAATATCGTTAATACCTGTTAGGGATTCCCTTAAATCATCCCTGAGATAAGCATTGTCAAAAAGCTCTGCAACCGCGTTCTGACGCTTTGTTATTTTTGAAACATTGATAAGCGGTCTTTCAAGCCATGAGCGAAGCATTCTTTTGCCCATTGCGGTTTTAGTTTTATCTATAACCCAGAGAAGCGAATGCTTTTTATCGCCGCTCATCATTGATTTTGTGAGCTCAAGATTTCTTCTTGCGCTTAAATCAAGCGCCATAAAGTCATCCTTATCATAAAAATCAAGCTCACTCGGCGCTTCAATGCTGTTTGTTTTCTGTGTGTCGCGAAGATAGCAGATAACTGCACCGAGCGCGCATACGGCAGGCTTGCTGTGGCCTATGCCGAGGGAGGATATTTCATCCTTGCTGATTGTTTCAAGAATTACCTCGGTTGCATTATTGAAATCAAAGAGCTCGTCCGCCTGCTTATCAAAGGATGACGAAAGTCTTACTGAGGCAAATTTCGAAACATTATCAAACGCATAAGCTGCGCTGTTTACAATTATTTCCTTGGGCGAATAAACGGAAAGCTGATTGATAATCTTTTCTTCCTCGTTATCGCCGTTAATAACGGTTATGTGGAATTCGCCCGTTGAAACGTCCGCAAAGCACATACCCGTTTCGTTATCGCCCTTGCAGATTGAGCAAAGATAATTGTTTACACCGTCCTCAAGAATATTGCTTTCAATAACGGTTCCCGGGGTTATAACCCTGATAACATCCCTTTTAACAATTCCCTTTGCAGCCTTCGGGTCCTCGGTCTGCTCGCAGATTGCAACCTTGTATCCTCTTGAAACAAGCTTTGCAATATAGCTGTCTGCACTGTGGAACGGAACGCCGCACATCGGCGCGCGCTCCTCCTGACCGCAGTCCCTGCCCGTTAAAACAAGGTCGAGCTCCTTTGACGCTGTTTTAGCGTCATCGAAGAACATTTCGTAAAAGTCGCCGAGGCGGAAGAATAAAATCACGCCCGGATAATCTTTTTTTATCTGAAAATATTGCTGCATCATAGGTGACAGCTCACCGGCTTTTGCCATCTAATCTTCCTCCCCTCAAATCAAAAATTACGAATGACGAATTACAAATTACGAATTTCGGGTCGCAAGCGACGATTATAATTAATTGTCTGAGGCATTTATGCCGAGTACCCTATAACTCGTAACTCGCAACTTGGAACTCGCAACTCCCTTAATGGCAGCCTCCGCAGGTTGAGCAGTCATGTGTGCAATCCTGGGGCGGAAGCTCGCAGGTTTCGGGGTCCTGACCGTCGAAGAAAAGGCCAATCATACCGCTGATGTACTGAGCCATCTGCTCCATCTCTGAAGCTGCAGCGGAATATGCCTGCATTTCTTCAGTTTGCATAATATCGTTATAAACGCTCTGATATTCGCCCTGAAGCTCGGTGATTCTGTCGTGGTCCACTTCCTCGCCCTTCTGCATTTCCTGCTGATACTTTAATGAGATAAGCTGAAGCTCCTGCATCTGCTTCTGAAGATTTTCGTTTGCGTCGTTTGCCGCAGCAGCTGCCTTAAGCGCTGCAAAACGCTCGTCCTTCTGAATTTCCTTGCCAAGTTCTCTGAGTACTGATTCTAAGCTCATAGTTTGTTATTTCCTTTCAGTTATTTCACCCAGCATAACGTAGGTGAGCGGCTCTGTTACTTTAATATTTACAAAGGTTCCGATGAGCCCTTCGTCGCCTTCGAATTCTATAATCAAATTGCCGTCCGTTCTTGCGGCAAGATAATTATCACAGGTTTTGCCGTGCCCGTAAACAAAGCATTTAAAGGTTTTGCCCTTATGCAGTGCCATCTGCTCGGCTGATTTCTTTTCCTGAAGCACAAGCAGCTCCCTGAGCCATTTTGATTTTTCATCATAGCTTATCGGGTCGTCAAGCTTTGCGGCAGGAGTTCCCACACGGGGTGAATATATGAATGTAAACAGGCTTGTTGCGCCTATTTCATCAACAAGGGAATATGTATCTTTAAATTCCTCGTAGGTTTCGCCGGGGAAGCCGACGATTATATCGCTTGTTATGGAAAGCTCGTCGCCCATAAGCTCTTTTGCGTAGTTAATAAGCTCGAGATAGCTTTCTCTTGTGTAGCACCTGTTCATTGCCTTAAGCACTCTGTTGTTTCCGCTCTGGAACGGAAGATGAAGATGCTTTGCAACCTTATCGCAAAAAGCCATTGTTTCAAGAAGCTCTTTGGTGCAATCCTTCGGGTGGCTCGTCATAAAACGGATTCTGAAATCGCCTTCAATTTCATTGAGCCTTCTGAGAAGCTGAGCAAAGCTGATTTTCGGCTCTAAATCCTTACCGTAGGAATTAACATTCTGACCCAGCAGAGTTATTTCCTTATAGCCCTCCGAAACAAGCTGTTTAAATTCCTCTTCAACATTTTCGGGCGTTCTGCTTCTTTCGCGTCCTCTTACATACGGGACAATGCAGTAGGAACAAAAGTTATTGCAGCCATACATTATTGGCAGCCATGCTTTTTTATCGTTATCTCTTTTAACGGGAAGCCCTTCCGCAATTACGCCGTCCATATCGGGAAGCTCGAAAACTCTTTTTCTTTGCGTTAAGGCTTTGAAAAGCAGCTCGGGAAGCTTATGAACAACATGAGTGCCGAAAACCAAATCAACAAACTGAAACGATTCCCTGATTTTATCGGCAATATGCTTTTGCTGCATCATACAGCCGCAAAGGGCAATTATTACATCGGGGTTTGCAAGCTTATATTTTTTCAGCGCGCCAACATTGCCGAAAACTCTGTCCTCAGCATGCTCTCTGACAGCGCAGGTGTTGAAGATAACAAGCTTAGCCTTTGTTCTGTTTTCGGTGAAGCCGTAGCCCATAGCGCTGAGCATACCCTTTATCTTTTCGCTGTCTGAAACATTTTGCTGACAGCCGTAGGTAACAACGCAGGCAAGGGGCTTTTCGGTGTATCGGCTTTCAAGAATACTTGTGATTTTATCTGAAAAATCCTTTTGCTTTTCGAGCTCTTTTTCGTCTACAAGCTTTGTTTTTTCATTCATAAAATCACCCGCCTTTCATTACAGCCTTTTTCACCTATACTCATAATATTCCATTCTGCAATATTATATCAAAAGCCCCTTTTATATGCAATATATAAAATATTAAATATTATATATTTTTTATATGCGTATTATATATAAATTGACTAAGAAATATTGATTTTTTTATCTGAAAATGCTATTATGTTTTGGTAATTTGTGACGGAGAGAACGACCATCCCTCCGTCTGCTTCGCAGCCACCTCCCTTTAGCAAGGGAGGCAAATATGTTAAAATTGTAATGAGGTGAATATTTTGCTTAAGCAAAGAGGAGCAGGTGTTCTTTTACATATTTCATCAATTCCCTCGCCCTACGGTGTTGGTGTTTTTGATGAAAACATAACCCATTTTATCGACAGAATTGCCGATATGGGCTTCACTTACTGGCAGGTTTTGCCCTTCAATCCGATTGACGGCGCAAATTCCCCGTATTGCTCGCCGAGCGCATTTGCAGGAAACTATCTCTACATAAATCCTGCCTCGCTCAGGGATATGGGACTTATCGACGACAACGATGTTAAGGATAATATTTACGATGGCTCTCCCTACACTGCCGCTTATGAATTTGCAGCAGAAAAAAGGCTTAAAACGCTTAGAAAAGCATTCCTTAATATCAACGATGAAATTGCAAAGGAAATCAAGGATTTCGAGCTTGAAAACGACTGGCTTACGGACTATGCGGTTTATATGGCGGTTAAGGAACAGGAAGGCTTTAAGCCCTGGTGGGAATGGAGCGAAAGCCACGCAAGATATTTTGAATGCATTAAGGATATTTTTTCATACGAAAGCGAAGCTGCTTTCTGGAAATTTGTTCAGTTTGTTTTCTTTAAGCAGTGGAATAAAATCAAGGCTTACGCAAATAAAAAGGGCATTGCCGTTATAGGCGATATGCCGATTTATGTTGCTATGGACAGCGTTGATGTCTGGAGCAATCTGCCGATGTTTTTAATTGACGAAAAAACGCTCAAAGTCGAGAAGGTTGCAGGCGTGCCGCCCGATTATTTCAGCGAGGACGGTCAGCTTTGGGGCAACCCGATTTACGACTGGGAGAATATGAAAAAAGACGGCTATTCCTGGTGGATTTCTCGCATTTCGCAGGCGCTCAAAACCTATGATATAGTTAGAATAGACCATTTCAGAGCCTTCGCTTCATACTGGGAAATTCCTGCCGATTCAAAAACCGCAAAGGTTGGAAAATGGATAGACGGACCGAGAATGGATATATTCAACAAGGTATTCGAGGTTTTCGGCAAGGACGCGCCCATTATCGCCGAGGATTTAGGCGTTTTCGGCGAGGATGTTATTCAGCTTCTTGAGGATACGGGCTTTATGGGAATGAAGGTTATTCAGTTCGCCTTTGACCCCCACTCTGATTCCTCACATCTGCCCCACAACGCAACTCAGAATTCAATTAACTATGTTGGCACTCACGATAATAACACTCTGCTCGGCTGGCTCTGGGAAGCAAGCGAGGATGAGCGCAGATTTGCGCTTGATTACTGCGGTTTTTCGGGCAGCAACTGGGGCGAGGGCGGCTATCATTCGCCCTCGTGCAGAAAGATTACCGAGGCTGTCTGGAAGAGCTCATCGAATGTTGCAATCATAACCCTTCAGGATATGTGCGGCTTCGGCTCGGACGCAAGAATGAACACCCCCGGAATCCCCGATAAAAACTGGCGCTTCCGCACCACAAGGGAAACAATCGATAACATTGATGCCGAATATTTCAAACATATAAATTCACTTTACAGAAGGATGTATCCTGTATTTTCACCAAGTGAAAAAACAACTAAAAATTCTTAGAATTTTTAATATCACTATCTGCGAAGCAGATAATATCACTTCGCGCACAGCGCGAAATATCGCACCGAAGGTATATCGCAAAAGCCGCAAGGAAAATCCTTGCGGCTTTAATCATTTGGCATCGCGCCCTGCAAAAAATTTGTTATTTTTTCTTGAAGTCGAGGGATAATTATGGTATAATAATACCACAAGTAAAGGAGTTGATATTATGCCGCAGATTATTCCAATAAGAGATTTGAAAAATACAAGTGAAATATCCGCAATGTGCCATATGAAGAATGAGCCGATTTTTATTACAAAAAACGGTTACGGCGATATGGTTGTTATGAGTATGGAAACATACGAAAAGAGCTTATTTATAACAGATGTTGAAAAGAAGCTTGCCCAGGCTGAGGAAGCAATAAGCAAAGGGGAAATCAGAGACGCAAAGGAAGCATTATCTGACTTAAGGAAGCAGTATGAAGTATAAGCTTGTAATAACAAAACCCGCAGGATATTCCTGCGGGTTTTAATTGCAGAGCGATGTGTCTGACAAAATAATGGTGCAAGGGCTAAGTTCCCTTACGTCACAGCGATATATTGCGCGAGCGCAATGCGATATTTTGAATTTTGTTCAAAGCGATATTATTTGCTTTGCAAACAGTGGTATTATTTGCTGTTCGCAAAAAGTTATTGCAAATCATTTGCTATTCGCGGAATTAATTCATTCAGCAATTCCCTGTTATCAACATCGACTAAAAACATCTCTTTTGCACCTTCATATGGAAGCTCGAGGGGTGCATCAAAAAGCAGGGCTTTTGATGCTTTTGTCTGCTTAACAAGAAATCTGTTATCGTATATTCCGCCGATAACCTTGCCGCCGTAATATATGATATATTCGCCCATCATTGCCCTATATGTCACGCCCTCCAAATCGGAAAGCTGTTCTGAAACATAGTTTAAATATTCCTTACTTGACGCCATTTTTCTCTCCTATAATCAGTTCCATTTCGGTTCTTTTGGGCTTCATTCCCATATTGTTATAAAAGGCTGCTGCAGCGCTGTTTCCCTCCCAGACATTGAGGGTTATTTCATAGCATTCAAGCGCTTTTGCCTGCTGCTTAACATATTCAAAAAGCTGTGTTCCGATATGCTGTCCTCTTGCCGCCCAATCAACGCAGATATCATCAATATACAAAATTTTAAAGGGGTTCATATTGCTGTTTTGAAAGGTGTTTTTCAAAATGCACATAGCATATCCGACGGCAATATCGTCCTCACCAACTGCAACATATGTAAGCTTGTTTTCGGTGTTTAAGATTTTAATTATCTCTTCTTCGTTATACTTCGTTGTTCCCGAAAGAAAAATATCGGGGCGGATTTCGGCATGCAGCTCAAGCACCTGAGAAAGCATCTCAACTATTCTTTTTGCATCCCTGTTTTCAGCTTTTCTTATTATCATTTTCAACCTCTATGATTCGTTAACGAGCTTGCCCGTTATATGCTCTATTTCTATTTCAAGGCACTGAACATTTTTCAGTGAATGCTCAATTTCATACTTTAAATATTCTTCATCATCGGTGAATTTTCTGCAAAGCTCGGTGCATATTTCCTCTGCCTTTTCCCCATTTTCAACAAGGCTGATTCTGCCGAAAACAACAACACTTTTAACATTGAGCGCCCATTCGCCCTCTTTGCGATAGCCCTTATCAAAAACGGTGTAGCAAACCTTGTTGTTTTTCTTAATTGCATCTATTTTATGCCCTTCTTTTGCACCGTGAAAATAGATTCTTCCGTCTTTTTCACTGTAAAAATGGTTGAGCGGAATGCCGTAGGGATAGCCCTCATCGCCGATGATTGAAAGCACTCCCCTTTTCTCGTTTTTCAGCAGTTCAATGCATTCTTCCCTCGGGATTTCCTGCTTATATCTTCTCATTTTTCTGAACATAGCTTTCTCCTAATAAATTATTTTTTATCCGATAATCCGAGAATATAGTCAACGGATACCTTGTAAAACTGCGCGAGCTTTACAAGCTTTTCTGCTGTAGGCTCTGATTTGCCGTTTTCAATCTTGCTGTATTGCTGCTGAGTTGTGTTGATAACCTTTGCGATATCGCACTGTTTTAAATCGCAGTCCTCTCTTAAATCCTTGATTCTTTTATACATAATCTCACATCCTTTGTTTTATTATAATACATCTTAAAATTGTATTGACATATACGCCTAAAAGTTGTATTATCTTAACAGCATAGCTCGACTGTCGCCACAAAAAACCTATATTTCAAATCAAAAAAGCTCCCTTTAGGGTGGGCGACTTAGGGATTTAATAGCCTAAGTTGCCCACCCTTTACATAAGGGAGCCGTTTTTTGCATTATCTTTCGTTATTGCAGCAGCCGTTGTTTGAATCGTCTCTTTCGCTCGGGAAGAATTCTTCAACGGGGAAATCAATGCCCTGGAAGGTTGTGCATGCATCCTGCGTGTTGCACTGGCATTCTCTTTCGGGGATGCAGTAATCATAAGCAGGCATAAGCATCTGGCAATCGCGTTCCATCTGAACTATTGAGAAAAGTCCGAGGGAAACAAGAACAGCATCCTCGCCGTCTGTAACGGGAGTTGGGTCGGTTACCTCATCAAGAATGCTCTGCGGGAACGAGGTTATAAGTGCAGGAATACCGGGCGTTGTTGCGGCGAGAATATCTGTGTCGAGAACAATCGGGTCAACAAGCTGAACCTTTGCATTGGGGCTTGTGTACTGCGGTGCTTCGGCGCATTCAAGATTATCTGTTTCAGAGCTTGAAGCAAAGATTTTAACTCTGCCCTCCGAGCCGTAGAGAATGCATTTTTTGTTAAAGCTTGTGTAGCCCTCGGCAACCTGCGGTGTTGTGCACAGTGCAGAATAAGTATCAAATCCAATCTTGAAATAGCAGGTTATGTCAACACTGTAGTAACCTCTGTTAAACGGCACCTCGTCAACATCAACGCTGACTGCTTCAACGCTTGCATTCCTTGTTTTAACATTAACCGCGCTGTCTATAAGGTCCTGGTTGTTATCAAAAAAGGTTACTCTTAATTCCTCGAGGCAATCCTTGCTTACGCAGGAATCGAATATTCTTTTTGTATCCACGCAAACGGTTTCGTTTAATTTTCTTTCGCTATTATTAATAATAGGAACATCAGGCATAAAAATACTCCTTCACAAAATTATTGAAGCTAACTTCAATACATACTATGAAGGAGTTGTATAATTGTGCGTCATTTTTCGCCGAAACTGAAGTAATACGGACGCATCTATTCGCTTTCCATGGGGACACACCTCCGAACGCGAACCAATGAAAAGCGCCGTTTGGAGAGGAATGTCCCCGTGTGCTGTTCAGGTAACGACCTTAAACTTTTTCAAGTTTGGCGAAATTTGCCATTAATTTCTTCGTTCCTGCTCTGTCGAACGCAACTTCAAGAAGAACATCGTTGCCCATGGGCTGGGTTGAAAGAATAACGCCCGTTCCGAAGCTCTTATGGCGCACTGTGTCGCCCGTGTTGTATTTAACATCTGAAGCGGCATTTGCGCCTGTTCCTGCCTGACCGAACTGATGCGCCGCAGAGGAGCTCTGCTTTGCATCCCCAATCTGACGGGCGCGGCTGAATTTATGGTCTTTTTTCGGAGTTCCGAAGGAATAATAATCGTTATCCGTCTGAAATCCCGAGGAATAGCCATATGATTTCTGAGTGTAAACGCTTCTGTCGTCGGTTACATCCTGAGGAATTTCCTTAACAAAACGGGAAATTGTGTTTCTGTTTGTTGTTCCGTAGAGCATTCGCTGACGCGCATTGATAAGATAGAGCTTTTCCTTTGCTCTTGTTATGCCAACATAGGCAAGACGGCGTTCCTCTTCAAGCTCCTCATCGCTGTATAAGCTCTGATTTCCTGGAAAAATGCCCTCTTCAAGTCCGGGAATGAAAACAACGGGAAATTCAAGTCCCTTTGCAGAGTGAAGAGTCATAAGCACAACGCAGTCATCATCCTCGTTATATGAATCAATATCTGAAACAAGCGCAACATCCTCAAGAAAATCGGTGAGCGAGAAGCTTTCTTCCTCTTCCTCATATTTAATAAGCATTGAGGAAAGCTCGCTGACATTGTTTTTTCTGTCGTCCGCTTTAATCGGGTCTTCCTCATCAAGATAATCAAAGTATTTTGTTTTTTCAAGCACTTCCTGAAGCAAATCATTAACGCTCATTCCGTCCTCAAGGCAGGTTTGAAAATGCTTAATCAATTCGCAGAATTCCCTGAGCTTGCCTGCGCTTCTTGCGGTTTTTGAAAACTCGTCGGCGTGCTCGCAGACCTCGAATGCAGTCATTCTGTTTATTGATGCAATTTCAAGAATATAGGCAAACATTGTGTCGCCTATTCCCCTTTTGGGCGTGTTGATAATTCGCTGCAGACGCACATTATCAGCAGGGTTGCTGATTACGGCAAAATAGGAAATAATATCCTTGATTTCCTTTCTGTCGAAGAAACGGTTTCCGCCGATAATCTTATATGAAACACCCGATTTTGCAAGCATAATTTCTATGTTTCTTGACTGGGCGTTCATACGGTATAAAACAGCGTGGTCGCGGTAGCTTCTGCCGTTTTTAACATTCTCATTAATCTCATCAACAATGAACTGAGCCTCGTCCGTTTCGCTGTTTGCAGTATATAAAACAACCTTTTCGCCTGCCTGCCCCGTATATGATAACAGGTGCTTATCTGCAAGGCGAGTGTTATTGTTTTTAATAACCGAATTTGCCGCGTCGAGAATATTCTGCTTAGAGCGGTAGTTTTCGGCAAGCTCAAGCTGAATAACCTTGAGCCCCTCTTTTTCATAACGCTCTTTAAAGCGCATAATGTTTTCAATGGTTGCGCCGCGAAAACGATAAATACTCTGGTCGTCGTCGCCGACAACGCAAATATTATGGTACTCGCCTGCAAGCAGATAGGTTAAAACATACTGCGCGTAGCTTGTGTCCTGATACTCATCAACAATAACATATTTAAACTGATGCTGATAGAGCTGCAAAACATCCTCGTTTTCTTTAAGCAGACGAACGGTGTTGAAAATCATATCATCAAAATCCATTGCGTCCGCTTTAAGCAGCTCTTTCTGGTATTCGTCGTAGCACTGTGCAATTTTTGCCTTACGAAAATCGTTTACGGTTGTTGCCTTATATTCCTTCGGGTCAACAAGACTATCCTTTGCATTGCTGATTTCGGCAAGAATTGAGCGGTGGTTCAAAAACTTATCCTCAATACCGAGGCTCTTCTGAACACGCTTCATAACACGCTTCTGGTCATCGGTGTCGTATATTGTGAAGTGCTGCGAATAACCGATTCTGTCGGCAAATCTTCTGAGCATTCTTGCACACATTGAGTGGAAGGTCTGCGCCCATATTTCATTAGCCTCTTCGCCGACTGTGTTAAGCAGTCTTTCCTTAAGCTCGCCTGCCGCCTTGTTTGTGAAGGTTATGGCAAGCACCTGCCACGGCAGAGCATAACCGTCGCTCAGAATATGCTCAATTCTTTTAACTATTGTTGCGGTTTTTCCCGTTCCTGCGCCTGCAACAACAAGCACGGGTCCGTTAACAGCTTCAATAACCTTCTGCTGCTGAATATTCGGCTTTACTGCATCTTTGTTCATAGCTTTTCCTTAATATAATAAATCGGGAGGCTCGGGAGAGCCTCCCCTACTAATTATTTTTATCCTAATAGTGTTAATAAAATACCTGCTGCAACGGCAGAGCCTATAACACCCGAAACATTCGGTCCCATTGCGTGCATAAGAAGGAAGTTTGAGGGATTGTTTTCCTGACCAACCTTCTGCGAAACACGCGCCGCCATAGGAACTGCAGAAACGCCTGCCGAGCCGATGAGCGGATTTATCTTGCCCTTGGTTAAGATATACATAAGCTTGCCGAAAAGAGTTCCGCCCGCTGTTCCGAAAGCGAATGCAACAAGTCCGAGAATAACAATTTTGATGGTGTTCCAATTCAAAAATGCCTGCGCCGAGGTTGTTGCACCAACGGATAAGCCGAGAAGAATTGTTACAATATTCATAAGCTCGTTTTGCGCTGCTTTTGCAATCCTTTCGGTTCTTCCGTTTTCTTTAAGAAGGTTTCCGAGCATAAGCATACCAACAAGTGTTGCCGCATCGGGAAGGAACAGAGAAACGATAACCGTTACCATAATCGGGAACAGAATTTTTTCTGTTTTTGAAACGGGACGGAGGTTTTCCATAACAACGCTTCGTTCTTTTTTAGTTGTCAGCATCCTCATAATCGGGGGCTGAATAACGGGAACAAGCGCCATATATGAATATGCCGCAACGGCTATGGGACCCAGCATATTGGGCGCAAGCTTCGAGGTTACGAAGATTGCCGTAGGTCCGTCCGCACCGCCGATAATAGCTATTGAGCCTGCCTCGTTGGGCATAAACTTAAGAACAATAGCAATTATGTATGCAACAAATATACCAAGCTGAGCCGCAGCACCTAAAATGAGCGAGCTCGGTCTTGCAATAAGTGATGTAAAATCAGTCATAGCACCGATTCCGAGGAAAATCAGCGGCGGATAAATTCCTGCCTTAACGCCGAAATACAGAAAATCCATAAGTCCCGGTGTTAAAACCTTTCCGCCGGGGTCGGTCAGTCTGCCCGCAACCAAATCTATGAAGCCCTGCAAATCGTGGTACTGAACTGCAAGATTTGCACCGGGAAGGTTCGCAAGCAACATTCCGAATGCAATCGGAATCATAAGCAGCGGCTCGAATCCGCGTTTGATACCCAGATACAGGAACAAAAACGCAAAAAGAATCATTACAAGATTCTTCCAACCGTCTCCGTTGAAGAAAAACGCATATCCGCTGCCCATCCATATGCTTTTTAAAACTTCTAAAACGCCTTGTATAATTTCCATTTAAAAAGTTCTCCTAAAAAGGCTTTGTGTTCTGAACAATCGCAGCCATTGCCCACGGATTGCGTGTTTTAATCGGATTCTGACGAACAGCTTTTGCAGGCGCAATGCTTCTTATAACTGCACCCTCACCCTCCATCATATAAACAGCCGCAGAAATAGCAGCAACGATTTCTTCGCTTACTCCCTGGGGAGCTGCCTGAACAGGCGCGGAAGCAGGCGCTGCATTTTCACTGCCGAATGGAGAAACAACCTTTAAATCCTGAGTCATAATAGCCTTCTCTTCTTTCTTTTTACCTTTTTTTGTTTGTGATTTTGAAACTATTTTAGAAAATATGCTGAAAACAATAATAAGTATTACCAGAAGCAGTAAAACCCCGAAAAAGCCTGCAATAACAAGCGTTGAAGTGAATCCGGGTGAGCTGTCTGCTTCAATAGCGGTTTTAAGTGTAATAAGGTCCATATCCAAACTACCCCATTATAAAACATTAATATTAATTAATTGCCATTATTATAAATCAACCGTCTTCATATTTCAACAAAAATAATAAATAAATTTCTATTGATTTATTGTTATAATATGTATATAATATATATATATACATTTTTGTAAAACAAAGGAGGATTTTATATGAGCAAAGAAGCAATGATTATCGCAATACTTATTGCATTGATAATTCTTTGGTTTACCGAGACCATCGGAATGCGTAGAACCTCCAGAATTCTTGCAGGTGCAATAGATTTAGGTTTTGCAATCTTACGATAGATAAGAGGCTGTTCAAATGAACAGCCTCTTTTTTATTTGATTTCTGTATTATTTAAGGAAGCAAAGCTTTAATGCTTTTTCTTTAACCTCAAAATTAACCTCGTTATAATCAAACATTTCACCGTCGCAGTTTCCGGGAAGGGGTGAGCCGTCCTCACTCCATATTCTTCCCGATTTTATGTATCCGTTATGGAAAACATCACCGCAGGTTTCTTCGTTTGCGGTGCCTGCCGAATACTTGGGAATTATCGGAAGCGCCTTAAACAGGCTCATTCCGTCAACCAGAGTGAAATCAAGAAGTCCGTCGTCAAGCTTTGAATCGGGCGCAGGGCAGAAGCCGCCGCCGTAATAGCTTGCGTTGCAGATTGCAAAAAGGGCGTAATCCTTATTAATTTCCTGCATTTTATATTCTTCACCGGTTTCCTTATCAACGCAGTTAATATCAAAGCTGATATCATAGTGAAGCGATTTCATAAGAATCGGCATAACTGCAAGATTATATGCCTGATGACCGAGGAAGGGCGCTTTATCAACCATTCTTTTGCCGAGTGCGGCAACAAGCGAATCAAGCCCGAAGGACATAACATTTATGCAGATTTCACCGTTATAATCAATTAAGTCGATATCCTTAACCTCATACTCGGGCGTGCCGCAGAACAAGCCGAATTTTGAAATAATGGTTTCAAGGTCGGCTTTTTTTGTGTCGTAAACCTTCTTGGCAAAATCATTGCCCGTTCCGAAGGGCAGAAGCATCATCGGTGTTTCGGTGAAGGCAAGTCCGCCTGCAATTTCGTGAACTGTTCCGTCACCTCCGCAGGCAACAATTACGCAGTCCTTTCCGTATTCCCTTGCATATCGTGCGGCAATATTTTTTGCATCGCCGCTTTCCTGAGTTTCCTCAATAATCATTTCATCATCACAGGAACGGAACGCGGATTTAATTCTCGACAGATATCTAACCTTATCGTCATTTCCTGCAATAGGATTTATAATAAATACGTATTTCAACTTTAATTATTCCCCTCTTAATCCTCTTTTAAATAACCTGAGTTCCGCCAACGGGACGAATAATCAAAACGTAGCAGTTTCCTTCGCCGAATATATCTTCCATCGCTGTTTTATATGTATCAAGCAAATCGTTGGGAACAAACGCCTGAATAGTGCCTGCAAATCCGCCGCCGTGAACTCGCCATGCGCCCTTGCCCTTGAGGATTTCCTCGCTTACTGCAAGTGCAAGAGAAAGCTTCTGCTCAGTTGGATTTTTAGGTGTGTAAACATTCTGGTTAAGCGTGAATGACGAAAGCCCCGATTCGATTATAATGCTCTTAAAGCCTTCAAAATCGCCGTTTTCAAGGCATTCAACAGCTGCGTCAACCCTTCTGTTTTCGTTATAGAAGTGGATTGCTCTTAAAATTGCGCGGTCGTTAACCTTGCCCTGAAGCGCAGGAATTTCCTTAAAGAAATCGGCATACTCAATTTCTCTTAAAACATTTTTGCCCATTGCCTTTGCAACAGATTCCATTTCATCTCTTACTGCTGCATAGTCATCGGTTAAATCGGAATGGCTTCCGCCCGTATCAACAATGCAAAGCGAATGACCGGACTTTGAAAAATCGAAATTAACCTTCTTTATTACGGGCTCTTTTGTTGATTTGAAATCTATTGTAACAAAGGTGCCGACGGAGGATGCCATCTGGTCAAGAAGTCCGCAGGGCTTGCCGAAAAATGCATTTTCGGCATACTGTGCAACCTTTGCAATATCAACCTCGCTTACGCTGCCGCCGTTGAAAAGATATGAAATAACAGTTCCGATAAGAACCTCGAAGGCTGCAGAGGACGAAAGTCCCGAGCCGCCCATAACATCGCTTGTTGTGCAGGCATCAAAGCCGCCAACCTCAAAGCCCAAATCCTTTAAGCCTGCTGCAACACCCTGAACAAGAGTTGTTGAATCGCCGTATCTTTTTTCATCGGGCTCTAAATCATTCAGGTCAACAACATTCATTTTGTGGCCCTTTGATTTAACTCTGATGGTGTTATCATCATTCTTGCTTACAACTGCGATTGCGTCAAGATTTATTGAAGCTGCAAGCACCTTGCCGTTATTATGGTCGGTGTGATTTCCGCAAACCTCGGTTCTTCCGGGTGCGCTCATCACGAAAACCTCGCGGTCATAGCCGAATAATTCGCCAAAGGTTTTAAGTGTTTCAATATATCTCGGCTTCTGCTGTTCAACGGCAGAATCACTTACATAAACTGCTTTGAAATTTGAATCAAGCTCATTGCGGCTTATTGCGCTTACTAATTCATTAACCTTCATTTTTACTCTCCTATAAAACTATTTTGTATTTTTCCTTTGCACTGTAAATAAGCAGTGTTTGTGTCATTTGCCTTGATTTTATACCGTAGAAGATATTAAATGAAAGGCTTGTGAATCCGGTAAAACCGATAATTATCATTAACAGCACAATGAATTGTGTTGAGAATGGATTTGTGAAAGCTGCACCGAGCCTTGTGTATACATAAAGCCTCGGGGCATATCCTATAAGGCTCAGAACAGAATAATAAACATAATCATATTTCAATGAGCCATAGTATTTTGAAACCATACCGAGCGGAATAACGGGAATCAATCGCGTTGCCGAGAGGAAATACGGATTTCCGTTACCCTTAAACTGAATCCAGTCGCGTATAAATTTTATTTTCTTGATATTGAGTATCATTCCTGCCCAGCCGCCGCCTATCCACATTCCTTCAAAGTATTTAACCGTGAAGAAAAAGAAGGTGAAAACAACATTTATAAACAGCGCCTGCCCGAGCGGAAAAACCATACCCGAAATTGCACACAGAAAGCTCATTGGTATTGGAAGCTGGCATTTTGCGATATAAAGCGCGAATATGCAAACAAGTATTTCCCTTTCAGTGTCGAGCTCTGCAACTGCGTTATCAATTTTTGTCAGCCAGTTAATGATTGTGTTAAACCTTAATTCAAGCTTTATGTGGTTTGCAAGCATAATTGATAAAACAACAAGCAGTGCAACTGTTATTAACGCGATAATCAGTGATATTAAATTTGTTTGGTGGCGTTTGGTTTTTCTCATACGCTCACACTCCCAAATATATTTATTCCATTACTATTTCGTGGTAGTTACCAAGGAAGGTAAATTCATCAAGCTCGTCGCTGAGAGCGCACAGCAAATCCATTGTTTCGCTGTCGTTAACATTTCCGAGAACATCGGCATAAAACAGATAGTCAAATCTGCCGTTTGCAACGGGGCGCGATTCAAGCTTTGTGAGGTTGAGCCCTGCCATTGAAAATCTGCCGAGCACTCTGTAAAGCGACCCCGTTGTATGCGGTGCCGAGAATATGAGCGAAATCTTCCTTGCATCCTCATCAATAACCAGCTTCTTAGAAATTACTATGAAACGGGTTGTGTTATTAGTAACATTTTGTATTCCTTTTTTAAGAATTTTTAAGCCGTATTTCTTTGCTGCCTGCTCTGAACAGATTGCGGCAATATTGTTTTTATCGCTTTCGCTGACATATTTTGCAGCGGCAGCCGTGTTTGAATAGTTTATTCCCGTAAAATCGAAATTCTTTATAAACGCGCTGCACTGGCTGAGTGCCTGCGGATGAGAATAAACATTCTCAATGTTTTCATATTTAGTGTCGGGCTTTGCACAAAGGCAGTGCTCAATCTTTAAATTATATGAGCCTACAACATAGAAGCGATACTTCATTATAAGGTCGTATGCCTCGTGAACAGAGCCTGCTGTTGAATTTTCAACGGGAATTATTCCGAATTTTGTTTTTCCCTGATTAACAGCTTCAAAAACATTTTCAAACTGCTTGAAGAAAACAATCGGGGATTCGGAAAAAATCGCCTTTGCAGCAACCTCGCTGTATGCGCCCTCAACACCCTGACAGGCAATGGGCGCGCCGTTTGCGGTTATTCTCAGCTTTTTATTCCTCTCGGCGTTTTCAACAGCATTTCTCAGCTGACTTCCGCCGCCGATAATTTTATGCTGAAGCGCCCTTGAGGCATCCATAGTAGCTGAATAGATTGTTTTAATAGTATTTCCGTAAATGCCGCATTTTTCTTCAACCTTATCAAGAATTTCCTGCTCTCTTGAAGCATTGAGCACGGGAATACCGTTTTCAATCTTATATTTTGCAACATCCTCCGCAATCTGCATTCTTTTGATAAGAAGCGGAATCAGCTGTTCGTCCACTGCATCTATTTCTTTTCTGAGTTCTGATAAATCCATTAATTATTAATTACCTTTACATCATTATATCGAGTATTGCAAGCGCTGCGGCAGCCTCTATAACGGGAACTGCTCTAACTGCAACGCATGGGTCGTGTCTGCCCTTGATAACAAGCTCTTCGTTTTCCAAAGTTTCAAGGTTAACACTTTTCTGGGGAAGCGAAATTGAAGGCGTTGGCTTCATTGCAACCGAAAAAACTATGGGCGCGCCGCTTGTCATACCGCCGAGAATACCGCCGTTATTATTTGAAACAAGCGCAACCTTGCCATCCTTGATTTCGTAGCCGTCGTTTACAGCCTTTCCGTTTTGCTTTGCAAAATCAAAGCCGAGTCCGAACTGAATGCCTTTAACCGCAGGAACGCCGAATATAAACGATGATATTCTGCCCTCAGCGGTGTCGAAAATATTACCGCCGACGCCAACGGGAAGCCCGATTGCAGCGCATTCTATTTCACCGCCGACGCTATTGCCCTCAAGGCGGTATTTTTCTATTTCAGCCCTCATTTTTTCTTCGGCATCTTCGTTTATAACCGAAAAGCTTTTTGATGAAAGCGATAGTAACTGCTCTTTTGTAATGCCGTTAAAATCAAAGCCATCGTCGCAAATTTCGCCTATTCTTTTAATGTGAGCGCCAATAAATATGCCCTTTTCTGCAAGTATCTGCTTTGCAACGGCACCTGCAAAAACTATTGGTGCAGTCAGCCTTGCGCTGAAATGTCCGCCGCCGCGAACATCATTATTTCCGCCGAATTTAACAAAGGCAGGATAATCGCTGTGGCTCGGGCGCGGAACCTTTTTGAGATTTTCATAATCCGTGCTTTTTGTATTATTATTCTCAATAATAATTGCAAGAGGCGCGCCCGTTGTTCTGCCATTTAAAACGCCCGACAGAATTTTCGGTGCATCTGCCTCTTTTCTTGGGGTTGAGGTTTTATCCTTACCGGGTGCACGGCGTGCCATTTCTTTATTTATCTGCTCAATATCAAGCTCAACACCGGCAGGAAGTCCGTCTATAACACAGCCGATTGCCTCGCCGTGGCTTTCACCGAACACCGAAAGCTTTAAATTATTGCCTGTTATCGATGACATTTGCTCTTCCTCCCAATGAATTATAGTCGTTAAAATATGCAGGATATGATTTGCTTATGCTTTGCGCATCGCTTATGGTTGTTTTGCCGTTTGCCGTCAGGGCAAGAACGGAAAAAGCCATAACAATTCTGTGGTCATTAAAGCCGTTTAGCTCTGCACCTTGAATATCCGACCCCTCAATTATTATTTCATCCTCGGTTGAATATGCGTTTACTCCTGCTTTTTTCAGATTTGAAACAACGCTTTCAACTCTGTCGGACTCCTTGAGTCTTAATCTCTGTATGTTTTTTATTACTGTTTTTCCCTTTGCGTTTGCGGCAATAACCGAGAGCGCAGGCACCATATCGGGAATATCACGAGCGTCGATTTCAATTCCGCAAAGCTCGGATTTTTTTGCTCTGACGCTATTATCCGCAGTCTCAATATCAGCGCCGAAACACCTCAAAATATCAACTATTTTCTTATCGCCCTGGGTTGAATTCATATCGAGCCTGCAAACAGTTACATCACCGCAGATTGCGCCTGCGGCAAGGAAGAAGGCTGCCTGCGACCAATCGCCTTCAACGCTGTAATCGCGCACTTTATACTTCTGATTGCCTTCAACTAAATATCCGTTTTCGGTTTCTTCAACCTCAATGCCGTAGTCCTTCAAAACCTTGATTGTCATATCAACATAGGGCTTGCTCTGAAGAGGCGAGGTTAAAACAATTTCGCTTTTTTCATTTAACAAAGGAAGCGCAAGAAGCAGACCTGTTACATACTGCGAGCTGATATCGCCCCTTAATTTATACATTCCTGCTTTCAGCTTACCTTCAATTTTAAGCGGAAGAAAGCCGTTTGACTCGCATTTAACGCCGTGCTCTTCAAGAAGCCTTATATATTCGCCTATTGGTCTTTCGGGAAGTCTGCCCGAGCCTGTGAAGCAAACCTTTTTTCCGAGAGCTGCTGCAATCGGAATTATAAATCTGAGAGTTGAGCCCGATTCAATGCAGTTAATAACTTCTTTGCCGCTTTTCAGAGCCTCGAGCGCGCCCGTGGTTGCTTTCATATCCGAGGAATCAATAATTCCATCAACCTTTCCGCCGCCCGATAAAAACGAGCATATAAGGGCTCTGTGCGCCGCAGATTTTGACGGAGGAATATTAACTTTTCCTTTTAAAACAGAGTTTTCAAGTTCAACAATACTCATACTCCGAAAAATCTTTCTAAATTTTTATATTCAACAGGATTTATAAATCCGTTTCCGATTTCACTAATCAGAATAAATTTAATAGCATCGCCCGTTCTTTTTTTATCGGCACTCATAGCACCGAGAATGCTTTCAAGCGAATCGGGAACGCTTACGGGAAGGTTATAGAGCTTTAAAACCTCTTCAATTTTCTGCCTTGTTCCC
>SVQE01000012.1 GCA_015065505.1 Oscillospiraceae bacterium | reverse complement strand
GCTGAGTCATATCGTTTTTAGCAAGATATTCGCCGAAGGTGTTTGTTAATGACTGGGGTTTGAATGCAACCTCAACATTCGGCATTGTTGCATCGTACTGAGTCATGCAAACATAGTTAAGATTGAAGAATTCTCTGTCAAAGCCCTTGAAATCCTTGTCAACAAAGGTTCTTGTGATTTCTCTTGCTCTGTCGGGACGGAAGTTGAAGAAGATAACTGAATCATCCTTGCCGATTCTGCCCTCATTTTCAAGACAAACTGTTGGCATAATGAATTCGTCCGTTAAATTCTTTCCGTCGCCGTCGATTGTGTTGTATGATTCTTCAATAGCTGCAACGGGGTCGGTGTTCTGA
This sequence comes from Oscillospiraceae bacterium, assembly GCA_015065505.1. Taxonomy (GTDB): domain Bacteria; phylum Bacillota; class Clostridia; order Oscillospirales; family Acutalibacteraceae; genus Eubacterium_R. The sequence goes on along the minus strand of SVQE01000012.1, from coordinate 45,647 downwards.
ATGCCTTCGCCGAAAACAAGCGCGTTATAAGCCTTCTGAACTCTGTCGAAGTTGCTGTCTCTGTCCATTGCATAGTATCTGCCAACAACGGTTGCAACCTTGCCGACGCCGATTTTGTTCATTTCTTCAATGGCATCGGCAACGAAATCCTTGCCCGAGGTAGGCGGAACATCTCTTCCGTCCATAATGCAGTGAAGATAAACCTTGTTCTGACCAAGTCTTTTAGCAAGCTCAACAATAGCCCAAGCGTGGGTGTTGTGGGAGTGAACGCCGCCGTCGCTCATAAGTCCCATAAGGTGAAGCGAGGTGCCTGCATCAACGCTCTTTTTGATTGCGTTAACAAGAACTTCGTTTTCAAAGAAATCGCCGTCCTGAATTGATTTTGTTATACGGGTGAGTTCCTGATAAACAACTCTTCCTGCACCCATATTTGTGTGGCCGACCTCTGAGTTACCCATCTGACCGTCGGGCAGACCTACATCCATTCCCGAAGCGCCTATATATGTATACGGGTATTTTTCCATAAGCATATCAAGGTTGGGCTTTTTTGCGGCAACAATAGCATTGCCGTAGTCGGAAGGATTGTGACCGAATCCATCCATTATACAAAGCACATTAGTTTTTTTCATATTATTGACCTCTTTGTTTTATTGACCGAGCGTAGCGAGAAACCGATAACTCGGAACTCGGGGCTCGGAACTCGAAACTCAATAAAAAGGGTTGCACTGCAACCCCTTTTTTCTTATTTAGATGCTGCCTTAACGATTATTGAGAAATCCTCTGCCTTAAGAGAAGCACCGCCGATAAGTCCGCCGTCAACATTCTCTTTAGCAACAAGCTCGTCTGCGTTTTTAGCATTCATAGAACCGCCGTACTGAACAACGAATGCGTCTGCAGCCTCTTTGCCGTAAAGACCTGCGATAACCTCACGGATGTAGCCGTTAACCTCGTCTGCCTGGTCAGCAGTTGCGGTTTTGCCTGTTCCGATAGCCCAAACGGGTTCGTATGCAATAATAACATTCTTAAGCTCGTCAGCAGTAACGCCCTGAAGAGCAACCTTTGTCTGCTTTCCAACGATTTCAAAAGTTACGCCCTGTTCTCTTTCTTCAAGAACTTCACCAACGCAAAGAATAACGGTAAGTCCGTTATCAAGAGCTGCGCGAACTCTTTTGTTAACTGTTTCGTCTGTTTCACCGAAATACTGGCGTCTTTCGCTGTGACCGATGATAACATAGGGAACACCCATAGCCTTAAGCATGGGAGCTGAAACCTCGCCTGTGAAAGCACCGCTTTCTGCCCAGTGGCAGTTTTCAGCGCCGATTTTGATGTTTGAGCCCTCAGCTGCGTCAAGAGCTGCCTGAAGGTCTACAAACGGAGCGCAGATAACAACATCACAGTCTGCATCTGCAACAAGGGGTTTCATTTCGTTGATGAGAGCGGTTGTCTCAGCAGGTGTTTTGTTCATTTTCCAGTTACCTGCAATAACTGCTTTTCTTAAATTCTTGTTCATTTTATGTACCTCATATCAATATAATCGGGTGTGGGCAGAGCCCACCCTCAATTCTTCACTCTTCACTCTTAATTCTTAATTTTTATTTATCCTGAAGTGCGTCAATTCCGGGAAGAGTTTTGCCCTCAAGGAATTCAAGTGATGCGCCGCCGCCTGTTGAGATGTGGCTCATCTTATCAGCAAAGCCGAGCTTTGTTACTGCTGCAACAGAGTCGCCGCCGCCGATGATTGAAATAGCTCCGCTTTCAGCAACTGCGTTTGCAACTGCAACTGTTCCTGCTTCAAAGTTCTTCCACTCTGAAACGCCCATAGGTCCGTTCCAGATAACAGTGCCTGCGCCCTTGATTGCGTTTACGAAAAGCTCCTGTGATGCAGGACCGATGTCAAGACCCATCCAGCCATCGGGAATTTCGTCTGAATTAACAATCATAGCTTCGGTGTTTTCATCGTATTCCTTACCAACCTTGTTATCAACGGGGATAAGGAAGTTAACGCCCTTTGCCTTAGCGTCTGCCATCATTTCGCCTGCTTTTTCAACCCAGTCAGCCTCAAGAAGAGAATCGCCGATTGAGTGACCGAGGTATTTCATAAATGTGTATGCCATACCGCCGCCGATGATAATGGTGTCGCACTTATCAATAAGATTTGTGATAACGCCGATTTTGTCGGAAACCTTAGCGCCGCCGAGAATTGCAACAAGAGGTCTCTTGGGATCAGCAAGAGCGCCGCCCATGAATTCGATTTCCTTCTGAATAAGATATCCGCAAACAGCGGGAAGATATGAAGCAACACCTGTTGTTGAGCAGTGAGCTCTGTGTGCTGTTCCAAATGCATCGTTAACAAAAACATCTGCAAGTGAAGCAAGCTCCTTTGAGAAGTTTTCTTCATTCTTTGTTTCTTCTTTTCTGTAGCGAACGTTTTCAAGAAGCATAACCTCGCCGTCTTTTAATTCAGCAGCGATAGCCTTTGCATTTTCGCCAACAACCTCGGGGTCCTGAGCAAGCTTAACTTCAACGCCGAGATACTCTGAAAGCTTTTTAGCTACAGGAGCAAGGCTGAATTCGGGCTTGTATTCTCCCTTAGGTCTGCCGAGATGTGAGCAAAGAATAACCTTTGCTCCGTTTTCCATTAAGTATTTGATTGTGGGAAGAGCTGCAACAATTCTCTTATCGTTGGTGATTTCGCCGTCTTTAAGCGGAACATTGAAATCGCAGCGAGCAAGAACTCTTTTGCCCTTTACATCAATATCTTCGATTGTTTTTTTGTTGAGTGCCATAAAAATACCTCTCTTTAAATTTAGATATTAATTTTTTTCTAAACAATTATATACTATGTTGGCAATATTTGCAAGCAAAAAATGTTGAAGTTTCGAGTTTCAAGCCCCGAGCTCCGAGTTGTCGGGTCGCTTTGCTCCGATTTTTCTATTAACTATGCACTATGCCTTATGCATTATGAACTAAAAAAAGCCCGTCAGGGCTTTTTTTAATCCATTGCGTCTGAAACTGCGTCGCCGGCATTGTCCACTGCGTCGCCAACACCGTCGGCAACATTGTCAACGCCTTCGCCGATGTCGTCGCCAACCTTATCTGCTCTGTCTTTAATCTCTTCGCCTGTGTCTGAAATATCCTCTTCCATCTTGGTTGTTGTTGAGGTAGAAGCAGTTGATGAGGTTGAAAGCGGGTCGCTGTTATCTTTTTTGTTGTTTGCGCAAGCTGTGAAGGCTGCACATATGATAATGAGCGACAATGCAAGTGCTAAAAACTTTTTCATATTATTTCACCTTTCTGCCTTTTGGCAATTATATTATTGACCGAAATTAATGATTTATTCATATAATTATTTGCAAATCATTTAACCATTGTTCCGTTATCCGTATAAAGCAAGAGCAGAATATCCTCTTCCTTGCCCGTGTTGCAGTTGATATAAATCAGGGCGTCTTCGCCTGTCTGCGAGCTTGTGCAGTTGAATTCACGGCAGCGGATTTCTTTTCCGTTTTCCTTCGGTATAACGCATATTTTAGAGGAATTAACCGTCAGATAAGGTGAAAGCAGAGAAGATGCCTGATTTTCGCTTATTTTCGGTGAAAACTTCTTTCTTTCAATATGGTTTGTAAGATAGGTTGAAGCATCAAGCGAAACAATTTTTCCGTCGCTCAGCGAAACACCGCACTTAATTAAATCGGGATAGTAGGTTATTGCGTTTTTGGTATATACAAAATTGATTGTGCAGATGTTGTTTTGCGTTGAATAATAGTTTTCCTGCATATTTTTGTAACCGATATTCTTCAAAAACTCTGAAGCAATATTAACCGCATTCTCTTCGCTGATGTTTGAAGAATTAATGCTTCCCGAATAGAGAATTGATTTTATATAGCCGCCCTGACGCGTTACAGACACTGTGTAGCGCGATGACCTGAAGGTGTTGCAGGGAAGCTTTGATTTATCAACTGAGTCAAAACTTACTCTCTTATCGCTGATGCCTAAGCAGTCTGCCGCAATGCTTTTGCACTCGTCCTCAGTAAGCTCTTTTGATGAAGCAAGCAGCGAGGATTTCTTGTTCAGAACCTGGTCTGAAAAGGGTCCGTCATAGAGCAGGGTGGGGAAGCTTTCAAAGCTTTTTGCACTGCTTGAAAAGCTGTTGGAAAGCGCGCTTTTCGGCAGCTGAACTGTGCTTTTAATATCGCCGTTTATAATTTTTCCGCCTGCCTGTGCAATCCTTACCATATCGCTTGATTCGGTGTAAAACTGCTCGGAGTATTTCTGAAGCGTCAGCAGGTTGTTGCGCTCCTTTTCGCTGATTATTTCGCCGTCCTCAATCTTTGCGCCGATATATTGCGCGTAGTCGCTTGCCTGAGTTAGAAATTTATATGTGTTTGCAAGCTCTAACTGTGAAACAGGCAGTCTGCCGAGCGCATTTTTTGCAACGGAACACGATGCGTATAAGTCGCGGCTTATATCATATATTTCGCCCGACGAATTTGAATAAAGGCTTTTTGTAAGGTCTGTATTAACATTTTCAAGGCATTCGTTAAGCTCGCAGAGCGATTGCTGATAAGAAACCTCAAGCTTATCGCGGTAGCTTATCATATCCCTTGTGTTAATAATTGATGTTGCAATCAGTATGCTGAGTGAAACAATAATATACGATGCAATTCTGATATAGGTTCTTCTTGACATTTTTATACCCCCCGTTTTTTTATGTTTTGTGCAGAAAACTTTTGAATATTCAAAAATTAGTTTCAAGTGCTGGAATCGAGCTCCGAGTTGTCGGGTCGCTTTGCTCCGATTAAATAATTAATTGTGTGAGCGCAGCGAGTAACCTGAACTCGGAACTTGGTACTGACAACTCGTAACTTAAAATATTTTATATTGCATATACACTCTTCTTATGCTATAATACTTAAAATTATTATAATGGAGTATTATAGCCATATGGAAAATGATGCTAAAAAACGGCTTGTGGTTAAGGTTGGAACATCAACATTAACGCATAAAACGGGTAAAGTTAATATTGCAAGAATGGCTAAGCTTGTTTCTGTTCTTGCCGACCTTCATAATATGGGGCACGAGGTTATTCTTGTTACCTCGGGTGCTGTTGGAATAGGTATGGGCAGGCTCAATTTAAACGAAAGACCAAGCGAAACCGAAAAGCTTCAGGCGCTTGCGGCTGTTGGTCAGGGCGAGCTTATGTTTATGTATGATAAGCTTTTCGGTGAATACGATGTTGTTGTTTCACAGCTTCTTTTCACCTTTGATGTGCTTGAAAACGAGGAAAGCCGAAAGCATCTGCTCGATACCTTCAATCAGCTTCTTGATTACGGCGCAATTCCGATTGTTAATGAAAACGACAGCGTTTCGGTTGAAGAGCTTATAAACGGCGATAATGATTGCCTAAGCGCAACTGTTGCGGCACTCACAAACGCCGATATGCTTATAATGTTTACAGACACAAACGGCTTATACGACAGCAATCCGAGTGAAAACAAGGATGCAAAGCTTATTGAATTTGTTGAAAAGATAACACCCGAAATTGAAAACCTTGCAGGCGGTGCAGGTTCAAGAGGAACGGGCGGCTTTGCAACAAAGATTAAAGCTGCAAAAATTGCAACCGAAGCAGGCGTTCCCGTTGTTATAGCAAACGGCGAAAAGCCGACAAGAATTTATAAAATTCTTGAGGGAAAGAGCGTAGGAACTTATTTTGTTGCAGCAAATTAATTACGAATTACGAATTTCGGGTGGGCTATGCCAATGCCCGATTATAAGGTGAAATTATGACAGTAAGAGAATTGGGAATTAACGCGAGAAATACGCAGAGCTTTTTAGCTCAGGTAAACAGCGAAGATAAAAACAGAGCGCTGGAATATATTGCTCAGGCGCTTACCGATAATGCACAAAGAATTATTGATGCAAATAAAAAAGACCTTGAAAACGGCAGGGCAAACGGACTCGGTGCAGGTCTGCTCGACAGACTTATGCTTGATGAGAGCCGTATTCAGGGTATTGCAGATGGCGTTAAGCAGGTTGCAGCTCTTCCCGAGCCCTGCGGTAAAACCGTTTATGAATATGAAAAGGAAAACGGACTCAAAATCAAAAAGATAACTGTTCCGCTCGGCGTTATCGGTATTATTTATGAGGCTCGTCCGAATGTTACTGCCGACGCTGCAGCGCTTTGCCTGAAAAGCGGAAATGCAGTTATTCTCAGGGGCGGCAAAGAGGCGATTAATTCAAATCTTGAAATAACGCTTATTATGCAGGAAGCGCTTGAAAAAGCAGGCTTTCCGAAAGAGGTTATCCAGCTTGTTGAAGATACCTCGCGTTCTTCCGCAAACGAAATGATGGCAATGAGGGAATACCTCGATTGCCTTATTCCGCGCGGCGGCAAGGGACTTATCAAGGCTGTTGTAGATAACTCGAAGGTTCCCGTTATCGAAACAGGCTCGGGCAACTGCCACATCTATGTTGATGAAAGCGCAAATATTGAAAATGCGGCAAATATCATATTCAACGCAAAAACTCAGCGCATAAGCGTATGCAACGCTTGCGAAAGCCTTGTTATCCACAGCGCTGTTATTGATAAGGCGCTTCCCGTTATCAAGGCAAAGCTTGATGAAAAGAATGTTGAAATCAGGGGCGATGAAAGAGCAAAAGCCGTTTGCCCCGATATTAACGAAGCAACCGAAGAGGATTTCTTTACCGAATATCTTGATTATATTATCAGCGTTAAAACCGTTGACAGCCTCGATGAAGCAATTAATCATATCAATGCTCATTCAACGGGTCACAGCGAAGCTATTATCACCGAAAATGAAGCAAATGCAGAAAAGTTTATGAAATGCATTGATTCTTCCTCAGTTTATGTTAACGCTTCAACAAGATTCACCGACGGCGGTGAGTTCGGCTTGGGCGCTGAAATAGGCATTTCAACCCAGAAGCTCCACGCAAGAGGACCTATGGGAATAGAACAGTTAACCTCAACAAAATATCTGATTTACGGAGACGGACAGACAAGATAATGAAAAAAGATTATTTTGATGATGAAAAGCAGGGCAAAAAGTCCGCGTCATCGAATAAAAGAAGAAAAAAGAAAAAAATGAGCGCAGGGAAGGTTATCCTTTTAATTGTTGCGCTTATAGTTCTCGGCTTGGGTGCTTTCGTCGGAACTATTAAAATTCTTGTTCCCGATTATGATTTAGCCCGACTTCTTCCCGAAAAGGTGCAAAGCCTTATAAATGAAGAGAAAACGACCTCTGCCGAGCTTACAACAGCTCAGTCCACAACAGCAGAAACGCCGAAAGCAGATATGCTCGATTATCTTGAGGACAGCGAGTTTAAGCTTGATGCCTCAAAGCAGGGAAACTTTGTCGGCAATCTTTTAAACGGCGGTAAGGTCGGAACTGACTACACATACATATATCATATAGTTGACGGCAAGGGCATTTACCGCTTAACACCCGGCAGCGAAAGCTATTCGCTCTATTATAAATGCGAAAATCCGCTTTCATCAATTAACCTCAGAGGCGATTACATCTATTTCGTTGATGAAAGCACCGCTAAGCTTCAAAAGCTTCAGAAGGGAACTGCAAAGCCGAAAACAGTTGCTGAAAATGTTAAGTTTGTTTTTGTTTACGACAGCAATGTTTACTATATAACAAAGGATAACGAGCTTTGCATTATGGATGCAAAGGAACTTATCCCAACAACGCTTTATAACTCGGCGGACAGCGAAATGCAGTTTATCGGTATTTCAAAGAACCGTGTTTTCTTCACGATTTATAACGGAAGCTCGGTTGAGTTTTTAACTGTTGATAATGAAGGTAAAGAGGATGCAAAGCTTTTCAGAGACAGCATATCCTACAGAGAGCAAACGGGCTTTGTTATGGAAAACGGATATTTCTACTATTATCAAAGAGATACCGAAAGCGGTGAAGGTCACAGCGTTATCCGTCAGAAATTCGGCTCTCAGAAAACCTTTGAGCTTGTCAAAACGCAGAGCAATATCGGTTATCCGACAGCTGATAAGAACAAGCTTTTCTATGCCGATTTTGCGGATAATAAGCTTGTTCTCAAAGAATATAATATGAACAGCAAGGCTGAAAAAACAATGCTCAAAAGCGATAAGCTTGAGAATAGTGATGAAGTATCCTTCTTCCACGGCGGTGAATACGATTTCATCATCGGTGAATGGAACTACAGAGCAAGTTCAAATCTAACTTCATCAACAAATGTTATGAAGTTTAAGAACGGCAAATGGTCTTATTAATAATTGACCGAGCGCAGCGAGAAACCTTATTGCCTCCCTTGTAAAGGGAGGGGGACCGCTTGCGGTGGAGGGATGGGTATTCCCTCTTAGAACGCCTATCTGCAACGCGGTCTGAATCTAAGAAAGAGTTACCGAAACGCATTCAGTCGCTTCGCTCCGACTACGACCATCCCTCCGTCACTTCGTGCCACCTCCCTTTTCAAGGGAGGCAAATCGGTTATAATTGTTTGAGGTAATTATGGATAAGTATAAAAAACTGGCGACAAATACATTAATATTTGCAATCGGAACCTTTTCATCAAAGGTGCTGAGCTTCCTGCTTATGCCGTTTGTAACCCGAATGATGCAAACGGGGGAATACGGTGCGGCGGACCTTGTTCAGCAAACGGCAAATGTTTTAATACCGATTGTGTTTTTGCAGATAAACAGCGCGGCGCTTCGTTTTGCGCTTGATAAGGCTGCGGATAAGAGGGGCGTTTTCACCGTCGGTGTGAGAACAACTATTCAGGGCTTCATAGTTTTCCTTTTATTTGCATATCCTTTAAGCAAAATAACAATTAACGATTTCAAACTCGGCGACTATATTATTCTGATATATGTTTTTGTTCTCGTTTCGGGAACAAGGCAGCTCTGCCAGCAGTTTGTTCGAGGTATGGGGCATGTTAAAACCTTTGCAATAGACGGAATTATTGCAACTGCAACAACTCTGCTTTTTACAATTCTCTTCCTCGGTCCGTTTAAGTGGGGCGTTACGGGATACATCGTTGCAATTATCGCATCCGATGCGTGCTCCATTGTTTTCTTCTTCATAACCCAGAAGCTCTGGAGATATGTTTCCTTCGGCAAAATCGAGAAAAAGCTTAAGCGCGATATGCTTAAATACTCCGTTCCGCTTATGCCTACGATTATTCTCTGGTGGGTTATCAATGTTTCGGATAGATATATGGTAACGGGATTCATTGATTCATCTGCAAACGGACTTTACACAGCGGCATCAAAAATCCCCAATTTCATAATAATGTTTTCTTCAATATTCATTGATGCATGGCAGCTTTCGGCTGTTGATGAATATGAAAGTGAAGATAAGGCAGACTTTTTCACAAAGGTTTTCAGAGTTTATTCGGGCGGAATATTTGCGGCGGCATCAATGCTTATTCTTCTGTGCCAGTTCTTCACAAAAATCCTTGTTTCAAAGGCGTTCTACGATTCGTGGCAGTATGTTCCCATTCTTGTTATGGCAACCTCTATGAGCTGCCTTGTTAATTTCCTTGCTTCAGTTTATATGGCTGAAAAGAAAAGCGTTATGGCAATGGTTACGGCGCTTTCGGGTGCGGCAACAAATGTTGTGCTCAACTTAATTCTTATTCCGAGAATTGGTGCAGTGGGCGCTGCTGTTGCAACGGTTATTTCGTTCATTGTTGTTTTCGCTTCAAGAGGATTAAATACAAGAAGATATATCAAAATTAAGTTCAACACTCCGCTGCTTGCGGCAGAATTTGCTGTTCTTGCTGCACAGTGTGCGGTTATGCTTATAATGAAAACAGGCGTGGTTATGTATGCCATTGAAGCAGCGCTTGTGCTTGCAATGGTGCTTGTTAACATCAAGCCGATTAAAGAGCTTGCAGGTCTTATTTTAACAAAGTTCTTGAAGAAAAAGCGTTAATAATGGGGCATATTAAGCAAAACAATAAAATAATCAACTAATTTTGATTATTCCTTGATTTTGTATGAATTTTAGTGTATAATGAACAACGCAGTCACTAAATTATATATTATAGCAAATTTTTTTGGAGGATTTGTATGAAAAATACAACAGTTTCACAGGCTAAGAAAAACATTGTAGATAAGCTTTCGCATTATCATGGCGTTTCACCCGAAAACGCTTCCGATATGCAGTTCTACAGTGCTGTTTCAATGCTTGTTCGCGATAAAATCGCAGAAATGAATTCAGAATTCCATAAAACCGCAAAGAAGCAGGATTCAAAGAGAATCTACTATCTTTCAATGGAATTCTTAATGGGCAGATCGCTCAAAAACAATCTATATAACCTCGGCTTAACCGAAACCGTTGAAAAGGCACTTGCCTCAATGGATGTTAAGCTTGAAAAGCTCTATGAGCAGGAAAGAGATGCAGGTCTCGGTAACGGCGGTCTTGGCAGACTTGCTGCCTGCTATCTTGACGGACTTGCAACAAACGGCTTCCAGTCCATGGGCTACTGCATTAGATATGAGGCAGGTATTTTCAAGCAGAAGCTTGTTGACGGCTGGCAGACAGAGCTTCCCGATATCTGGCTTCCAGGCGGTGAGGTTTGGCTTGTTCCGCGTAACGAAAGAGCAAGAGAGGTTGTTTTTGAAGGCAGACTCGAAGAAAGCTGGAACGGCGAATACCACAATGTTAATTATGTTGATGCAAATGTTGTTACTGCTGTTCCTTACGATATGTTTGTTTCAGGTAAGGGCAAGGGCGTTGCAAAGCTTCGTCTCTGGGCTGCTAAGAAGCCTGCGTTCGACTTTGATAAGTTTAATCAGGGTCAGTATGTTAAGGCTATGGAACAGAGCGCTATGGCTGAGGCAATTTCAAAGATTCTATATCCTGCAGACGAAACTCCAGAAGGAAAGAGCTTAAGACTCCGTCAGCAGTATTTCCTTGTTTCCGCATCAATTCAGGATATTATTCAGCGTCATTTAACAGAATACGGCACTCTCGATAATCTTCCCGAGAAGGTCGCAATTCATATTAACGACACACATCCGACTATGGCAATTCCCGAGCTTATGAGAATTATGCTTGATGAATGCGGCTACGGCTGGGACGAGGCATGGTCAATCGTAACAAGAACTATTGCATACACCAACCATACAGTTATGAAGGAAGCGCTTGAGTGCTGGAGCGAGGAGCTCTATTCAAGACTTCTTCCCCGTATTTATCAGATTACAAAGGAAATTGATAACCGTTTCAGAGCATATGTATGGAGCGCAACAGGGGATGCAGACAGAGTTGAAAGAATGGCTATTGTTTCAAACGGCATTGTTCGTATGGCAAACCTCTGCGTTGCAGGCTCACACAGCGTTAACGGCGTTTCTGCTCTTCACAGCGAAATCCTTAAAGACACTGTTTTCAACGATTTCTATAAGCTCACTCCCGAAAAATTCTGCAATGTTACAAACGGTATTGCATTCAGAAGATGGATTTGCCAGGCAAACCCGAAGCTCACCGAGTATATCACATCCCTTATCGGCGACAAGTTCATAACTCAGTCCGATGAGCTTCTTAAGCTCAGAGATTATATCAATGATAAAAAGGTGCTTGCTGAATTTGCAGCTATCAAGCGTGAAAACAAGGTTCGCTTTGCAAAATATGTTAAGAAAACAATGGGCGTTGAAATCAATCCCGATTCAATCTTTGATGTTCAGGTTAAGCGCCTTCACGAATATAAGCGCCAGCAGCTGAATATTCTTAATATTATATCGGAGTATCAGATGCTCAAGGAAAACCCGAATGCAGATTATTTCCCGAAAACATATATCTTTGCAGCAAAGGCTGCTCCGGGCTACAGAATGGCAAAGCTTCTTATTCAGCTTATTGATTCTCTTTCACAGCTCATCAATAATGATGCAGATGTTAACGAAAAGCTTAAGGTTGTTTTCATTGAGGACTACAGCGTAACTCTTGCAGAGCTTCTTATGCCTGCTGCAGATATTTCTGAGCAGATTTCTCTTGCAGGAACAGAGGCTTCGGGAACAGGTAATATGAAGCTTATGCTCAACGGTGCTGTTACTCTCGGAACTCTCGACGGTGCAAATGTTGAAATTCACGAGCAGGTTGGCAGCGATAACATCTTTATCTTCGGTATGAAAACACCCGAGGTTGAGGACCTTAAGAGAATCGGCTATTATCCGATGCACTATTATGAGAACAATGAGGTTCTCAGAAATGCAATAGACTTCATTTCTTCAGGCGTTTACGGAAGAAACTTTGATGATGTTGCAAACACACTTAAATATCACGACCCGTATATGGCTCTTGCTGATTTTGCAGACTATCAGAAGGCTCAGAAGCTTGTAAGCGAAACCTACAAGGATACAGAGAAGTTCACTAAGATGAGCCTTATGAATATCAGCGGCGCAGGAATCTTCAGCGCAGACCGTTCTATTATGGACTATGCTAACAGAATCTGGCACACAAAGCCCGTTTCATTTGAAGAAGCTCCCGTAAAGGCTGCACCCAAGCGTTCAGTTAAGAAAACCGCAAAGAAGAAATAAACTCCGATTCAGACAATAATAATTGTAAGGGCGGGTTTCCATACCCGCCCTTATCTATCCACTATTCACTACCCACTACCTACTGAAATATGGAAGTTTTTAACTCAAGAAAAACTGAATATAAATCAGCCATCCGCGCCATAAAGGTTGGCGAGGAGGTTAAGCTGAGAATATGCGTTCCGCGTTCCATCAACTGTAACGGAGCGCTTCTTTGCGTTACAAAGGATTGGGAAAGCACAGTTTATTATAATATGTTCTGGGCAGGTATGGCAGAGGATGACTGCGAATACTGGGAGGTTCATTTCTCTGCAACCACTTCGGGTCTTTATTGGTATCACTTTGAGCTTGAAACCCCGTGGGGCAAGAATTTCATAACAAATTCGGGCAGCGGAACTGGTGATATAACAATAGAGGGCGGCGAATTCCAGCAGACCGTTTATGACGATGACTATAAAACTCCCGAGTGGCTCAAGGGCGGAATTATCTATCAGATTTTTCCCGACAGATTCTATTCATCGGGCGAAAAGAAAGAGGGATATCGTCCGTCAAGAGTTATGAGAAAATGGGGCGACGAGCCTTTCTGGGCTGAAGAGCAGATGAACGGCATCTGGAATAACGATTATTTCGGCGGCGACCTTAAGGGAATTGAGCAGAAGCTTGATTATCTTGAAGAGCTCGGAGTTACCTGCATATATCTGAACCCGATTTTTGAAGCAAATTCAAACCACAGATACGATACTGCCGATTACGAAAGAATTGACCCCCTTCTCGGTGATGAAAAGGATTTGAAATCACTTTGCAGCAAAGCAAAGGAAAAAGGAATTTCAATAATTCTTGACGGCGTTTTCAGCCATACTGGCTGCGACAGTAAGTATTTTAATATGTATAATAACTACGACAGCGTGGGCGCTTATAATTCGATGAGCTCTCCGTATTATTCGTGGTATAAATTCATTGATTATCCCGATAACTATCAATCGTGGTGGGGAATAAGACTTCTTCCCGAAATTATCGAGGAAAACGAAAGCTACAGAGAATATATCTGCGGCGAAAACGGCATTTTAAGAAAGTGGATGAAATGCGGAATAAGAGGCTGGCGCCTTGATGTTGCCGACGAGCTTCCCGATATCTTCCTTGATGATTTACGAAACGCCGTTAAGGCTGAAAACGAAGATGCCGTTATTATCGGTGAGGTATGGGAGGATGCAACAAACAAGACCGCCTACGGTTTAAGAAGGCGTTATCTTCTCGGCAAGCAGCTTGATTCGGTTATGAACTATCCCTTTGCCGATGCGGTTCTTAAATTTGTTCGTTTTCATAATGCAGGCGCATTTTTTGATGATGTTATGAGCATTATCGAAAACTATCCTAAGGAATCGCTTCATATTCTTATGAATCATATCGGTACTCACGACACCGAAAGGGCAATAACTCGATTAGTCGGCGAAAACCCCGACGGCTACGACAGGGTTTGGCAGAAAGAGCATAACAAGCTTGAAGCAGAGGATTATTTCAAAGGCGTTTCAATGATGAAAATTGCTTCTCTGCTGCAATTTACTCTGCCGGGTGTTCCGTCCATTTACTACGGTGATGAAATCGGAATGCAGGGTATGAAGGACCCCTTCAACAGAGCATGTATGAGCTGGGATAATGTCAACGAAGAGCTGCACAGATGGTATAAACGCCTCGGAGAAATCCGCAAGGGCTGCAGCGCGCTGATTGAAGGCGATTTTATTCCTGTTTACTGCTTGCATAAAACAGCGGCATATAAAAGAGCAGGGAATAATAACGAGCTTCTTATTGCAATAAACCTTGACGATGAAAGCCAGGAGCTTGAAATAGGCTATGAATGGGATAATTCATATGCAATATTCGGAGAAAGCTCTCGCGGCGGCAAAATAACACTTGCGCCATACAGATATGCGCTTTTATCAAGATAAAACATAAAACACCGAATGCACTGCATTCGGTGTCAGACTGTCGAAAAAGGGCATAACCGCACCAAAGGTTAAAAAAACACATTAATTGTAGGGGTCGGCGCCCTCGACGACCCGCGTGCGTAGCACCCTATAAAAACATCTATATTAAAAATCCCGAAAACATCGAGTTTTCGGGATTTTTGGTGCTTTTCGCCTTTTGCTCGGGGGCGGTACCTTTGTACAGCTCCCGCTCACAAAAAACGAAATTCTGCTCCTTTTTCGAAAGCCTACCAGCGTGTCGAAATTGTATTCTGTAGGTTTTTCGACACGCTAACACCGAATGCACTGCATTCGGTGTTTTTTTAAAATTATGATAAAAAATTATTGACAAACGATAATTTTAGTGCTATATATGGACTTAGAAAAGCTTGTTTTCAGCTTTGAAAAGAGGTGCAGTATGGAACAAAAAACAACAGCATTGTGCCAGGTGATTGTAAGAATATGCTATGTGCTGCTGCTTGGGGCGGTTATAGCATTTCCGTTTCTGATGAAGGTGCCCGTGGGCAGCGCGTTTCACTTTGTTATGATTGCAGGGCACGGCAAATATCTGATATTTCCGTTTTACGCGGTTGTGCCTGCAGGCTACATAGCGCTGATATGCCTTGATAAGATAATGGGCAATATTTTATCTGATATTGTTTTCGATTCAAGGAATGTTAAGCTGATGAATATAGTAACAGCCTGCTGTTTATATGCTTCTGCGGTTGGCTTAATATCATATATTATTATTGCAATTATTTATAAATCAATCGAAACGGTTATTCTGCTTTCAATGGGTGAGGCATTTGTTGCGCTGGTTGTCAGAGTTTTGCGTAACGTTATGAAAAAAGCAATCGAAATTAAGGAAGATAATGATCTGGTGGTTTAAATGATAGTTATTAATTTGGATGTTATGCTTGCAAAACGAAAGATGAGCTCACTCGAACTTGCCAACAGAATAGGAATAACCCAGGCAAATCTTTCCATACTGAAAACAGGCAAAGCAAGGGCAATAAGGTTTTCAACCCTTGAAGCCATATGCAAAGAACTTAATTGTGATGTTTGTGACATTATAGAATATAAGGAGGATTAATTATGAACCAAAACCCTTATCAGCAAAATGCTAATAATCAGCCTCAGCAGGGCGCCTATAACCGCCCCCAGGGTCAAGCAGTGCCTCCGAGAGGACAGAATGTTCCTCCTCAGGGCTATTATTATCAGCAGCCGCAGCAAGGCGGATATTACTATCAGCAGCAGCCCGTTTATCAGCAGGGTTACTACTATCAGCAGCCGCAGCAGAGCTACTATGCTCCTGTTCAGCAGCCGCAGCTGAAACCGACTCACAGTGCTATGAGTGATTATGAAAGCGTGTTCAGATACATAATTCTTGCAGGCTTGTTTATATTCCTTGATTTTTCTGTTTTCTACGGATTTTCACTCGGCTTCACTATTTCATATGTAATACAGTTTATTATTTCAACATTATTTATTTACGATAAAAAAACAGAGCAAAAGCTTTTCCCGATAACCTGCGGCGCAATGTCGGTTGCACTGAGCGTTGGCTGTATGCTTTACACAAACAGCATAATTAAGCCGTTATCCGTCTTAATTATATTTGCACTCTATGCAATCTACTGTCTGGGAATCAGTAAAGGATTTTCAACTCATCAGGGCAGCTTTAAGCTGATTTTCGATGTTGCGTCATCGGTTATTGTTGCTCCGTTTGAAAACTTCGGCAAGGTTCACAATGCAACAAAGGCAAGGAAAAAAGGCAACAAAATCAATCACGGTGTGCTTATAGGCGTTCTTCTTGCTATTCCTGTTTTGCTTGTTGTTATTCCGCTTCTCAAGAAGGGTGATGCAGCATTCGAAGGCTTGATTTCAACAATCGGCATTGATATTAGGTCTTATATTGTTGAGGTTATCTTTGCCGCAATTCTGCTTCCGTTTGTTTATTCTTATCTCTTTGAAAAGAGAAGAAACAGAAGGGATAAGAAGCAAGCAAGCTACAGAAATGAAGCTAAAAAGGTTCCTTCAACTATAATAACATCATTTTTGAGCGTTATTTCTATAACATATTTAATTTACATTGTGTCACAGCTTGCTTATTTATTCAGCGTTTTCAGGGGAATTCTTCCAGAAGGCTATGAGCATACTGCAAGCGCCTTTGCAAGAAGGGGCTTCTACGAAATGTTCATTATCAGCGTTATAAATATTGCATTGATTTCGGGCGTAATAATGCTAAGCGAACGCAAGAATAAAAAGATTCCCGCATTAATTAAAGCACTATCATCATTCATATTGATGTTCTCAATTTTGCTTATTGTTATTGCAATGCAGAAGATGAGCGTTAATATCGGCATATACGGACTTTCAGTTAACAGAATTCTTGTTTCAACCTTTATGGTTATGATGGTTGTGGTTGTTGCATTCTTTATTCTTCACATCATCACACCGAAGGTTAATTATATTAAACCCGTAATCATTATCTGCTCGGCAATATTTATTGCTTTAACCTTTGCAGATATTGATACAAGAATTGCCGATTATAACATTAATGCGTATAACTCGGGCAAAATTGAAGACCTCGATGTTGAAGCAATAGCAAATCTTTCCGAAAGCGCAGTGCCTTATCTTATTGATTTAACCGAAAGCGATGATAAGAATATTGCCGAGGAAGCAAAGGATGAGCTTGCTATGATTATTATTGATAACGAGGATTTGCTTTTGAATGAAAAGAACACCGCTGTTATACAAAGCGATGAAAGCAGAAATTTCAGAGCATATAACCTAACAAAGCAGATTGCTTTCAACTCAATCAAGCAATACTATAAAAACCTTTCTCAATCTGAGAGGGATGAATTTGCAAAAAGCTATTATTCCATAGATGATTATGAGGAAGACCGTTCTGACGGCGGCAACGATTACAACAGAAATTATTACGATGATTTTCAGTACAACGGCGACGCTGACTAATACTAATATTCAAAGCATTAAACTTAAAAAAACGGGCGGATAATATCCGTCCGTTTATATTTATATGATTTACGGTTTGCAGATTCCGCAAGGGTTATAACCGTTATTAATAAGATTTTCACGGGTTCCCGTGTAAGTCTTTTTATTCTTCTCGCTCATTTTATTAACGGCTTCGCAACCGGGCTTGTGGAACTTCTTTGAACTAATGTTAATAATATATGTTTGCTTATCGCTCTGGTCATCGAAATTATCGCTTTGATTTATTGCCTTGCTGTCGCCGGTTGCATAATCAATTTCAATTCCGGGCTGAGCATTATAGCAGTAAATGTTAAACGAAACGCCTTCGCCGTTATCCTCAACGCTTTTTGCCTGCATATGAACGCCGCGCGCAACTAATTCGTTATCCTTGAACTGCGGTGTTACCTCATATAATACGTGGTTGCCTGTTTGTTCAATATAATCGTCAACCTCGTTTTCAAAGGGTAGCATTCCCTGAACATTGAGGTAGCGCGTTCCCGTTATTAAATTCTTTTCATTTGCGTTTTCAGCCGTCAGCTGATAGCCGATTAAATGACAGCGGTTATAAAGATATTTTCCATCAACATTTTCATATTTAGCAGAATGCCATCCCGTCGGCTTTGCTTCACCGATTGAGCCGCGCTCTTCGGTTGGCATTATATCCTCTCCGATGCAGGCAATGCATACCGTGCATCTTCCAAGAGAATCCAAATCGCCGTAAGTTTCATAGGAAGTTGTTGTAAGCTCACTGTCTTCAAAGTCGGGGATGTTGTTGTTAATAACAACATATGGCTCATTATCAAATTCGGGAACCTCGTCAAAAAGGTTGTATTGAACCTCTCTGCTTTCCGAATTTGTTGAAAAGATTGAGTCGGCTGCCGGTGCGGTTGTTGCTGATGATGTTGTTTTCTCAGTTCCGCTTCCTGTGCAGGATGAAAAGATAAAAGAAACAGCCATCAGGCTGAGGATTAATTTACTAAGCTTTTTCATATCAAACACCTTAAAAATTATATGATAATAATACCATATAGATGTCTAAGTTTCAAGCCCGAGAACGAACCACGATTCACGTACAACGAAAAATGATTTGCAACGCAAATCAATTTTTTATTTTCCTGTTTTCCAAATCAAAAACAAGTGCGGCGCAGCCTATTATCATAACCATTGAAAGTCCACCCCCGAGCTTGCTGAGTTCAAACGGCAGGGTGGGGGAAAGTGAGGAAGATGCTATAATTGCATCACCTGAAAAATGAATAATAATTTTGCATATTAAATAGCTCAGCGATGCCGATAGAAGTCTGAACAAAAGAAAGAAAAAATAGTTTATTTTCATTTCTTTCAGAAAAGGAAGTATCTGAAAATGAATGCAGAGTCCGCCAAAGCTCAGAAAGAAAGCGCAAAAGGGCAGTGAGGGCAGCACCTTTGCTTTGCATATTCCGTTTGTTATCTCAAGCAGAGGAATAATATAATCCGGAATATAAAACAGCTTTAAAAGCGCGGAAAAAAGGATTATATATGCGCTCATAACGGCAATGCTCTTAACCGAAAGCTCAACGCTTCTGCACAGTGCCGAGTTAAAATCCCTTCCCTGCACAAGAGGCTTTGTGCTGCTTTTATTATAAAAAGGTTTTGTTATCAGCGCTATAATAACCGATGATAAAACACAGCTTATATATAGGATAATTCCTGCGCCCTTGTTTTTATAAACAATACTGCCGACTGCGCTTATTATAAAAGCAAAACCACCGCAGAAATTAAAGCACATAATCCTTTTTGCTTCATTTGAACTGATAATTTTGTTTTTATAAAGCTCTTTTGTGAGAATCGCACCCGAGGGATAACCTGCAATCAATCCCAATAATACAGCCTTTGTTTTTGCTCTTTTTGATTTTAGCATTAAAACAGTATTGCTTAAAATCAAAACGGGAAGCAGTGAGGGAATTATTATTCCTTCACAAAGATTAATTCCCTCAACAGCACCGATTCTTGCTTTTGCTGAAAAGGTTATTAATAATATAATTACTCCAAAGCACATCAGAGCAGTAATACTTTCGCTGAATTTTTTCATAAAGAATAATATGAAGAATTATTTACCTTTATGAATAACATAATAAAAAATCCCGAGACTGAATGTCTCGGGAATCTTTTAACTTAATAATGCAGCTGCATTTCTCATAAGCGTATCAACCGCGCCCATACCGCATTCACTAATAATTGCATTAATTCCTGCTTCGTATTCGGGTGCGCGAGTATCAAGATTATGGCAGTCAGAGCCAAGCAGAGCTATCTGCCCTTCATTCATTAATTTGAACAGCTTCTTTTTAACGCGCCTTGGCGCAATATCAAAGGTGCTGACATTTACCTGCGGAAGGCAACCCATTTCAATTAAATCCGAAAGCTTATACTTATCTTCCATTAATGCTCTGTATCTTTCAATATGAGCAAGAATCGGTTTAACCTTATAGTCGCAGTAGAGATTAAGTAATCTGTCGTAATCCTTATCGTCAAACCTTGCAGAGAACGGATGCTCAATCAAAACATAGTTTGAATTGCCAACGCATAGATCTTTTATACTTTTGTTATTAAACAGGTATTGGCTTATAAATACTTCAGCAGCAGGAATCAACTCGGGATATCCGCTTGGAATTTCATTTATGAGCGCATTATACGAGGCTTCTCTTTTTCTGAGAAAGTCGTCGAGCGAAATGGTGTCGGAATAATAATGAGGAGTAAGGAGTATTTTAACAGCACCCTGTTCCTTAAGCCTTTCAATCATTTTAAGGCTTGTTTCAATATTCTGAGAACCATCGTCAATACCCGGAAGTATATGAGAATGCATCTCAATTAAATTGTTAATAATCATATTTAATTAATGCCCTTTCTACTCACAGAGTGAGCGGCACAAATGAAACAGCGGTTTAATTACTTTCTCGGGTCGTACTGGCTGCCCTTTGAACCGCCTGAACTATAGTTACCGTAGTTACCATAGTTTCCGTAGCTGCCATAACTGCCATAGCTTCCGTAGCTGCCATAGCTGCCGTAATTAGGAGCACTTGAAGCAGGCGACGGTTTGGGCTGAGGTGCTGAAGCGTAACCGCCATAGCCGCCGTAGC
Source organism: Oscillospiraceae bacterium (assembly GCA_015065505.1). Classification (GTDB taxonomy): domain Bacteria; phylum Bacillota; class Clostridia; order Oscillospirales; family Acutalibacteraceae; genus Eubacterium_R. The sequence continues at coordinate 25,050 of SVQE01000012.1, read as the reverse complement.
CGCCGTAACCGCCGTAGCCACCGTAGCCACCGTAACCGCCATAGCCACCGTAACCGCCGTAGCCACCGTATCCGCCATATCCACCGTAGCCATAGCCGTAACCGTAGCCGTATCTTCCGTAATAACGGCGATAGTAGTTGTACTTATATTTTCCGCCCGATGCAGATTCAACATAGTTAACGATGAAACCGATAATCTTTGCATCGATGAATTCAAGTGTTCCGAGCGCTCTTTCAACATCGGGATGTGTTGACTGATTGTATTTAACAACAAGAACTACACCATCCGACTCTCTGATAAGAGGAAGTGCGTCGGATACGATATTGATGGGCGGGGTATCGATAATAATATAGTCGAAATCGTTTGAAATTTCCGAAAGGAAATCAGCCATCGGCTCAGAACCTAAAAGCTCTGCAGGGTTGGGAGGAATTGTTCCCGAACAGATAATTGAAAGGTTTTCAAATTCTGTCGGGTGAACAACCTTGAATAAATCAACCTTTTCGCTTGATGAATCAATAACGCTCGAACCGAGATAATTTGTAAGACCGGGAGCGTTGGGAACGGAGAAGTAATGGTGAACCTTGGGTTTTCTGAGGTCGGCGTCTATAAGAAGAACCTTCTGACCTGCCTGTGCAAATGTAATTGCAAGGTTGATTGTGGTAGTTGTTTTACCTTCACCTGCAACGGAGGAGGTTACAACAATGGTTTTACAGCCCTTTTTCATAATGGAAAACATTATGTTAGCTCTTATTCCCTTATAAGCTTCTTCAACTCGGAATTTAAGGGTTGGATTAATGTCAAGGTTTTGAATAAGTGTTCTTGAAGTATTGGAAGTTGTTCTTTCTCTTGATCTTCTTCTTGCCATTATTTATCCTCTCCTTTCTGCTGGGGTTTCTGTTCTGCGGAAGCCTGAGCCTGCTGAACATTTGCTCTCGGAGTTGAGCCTGAACTGAAGTTCGGGATTGAACCGAGAACGGGAATGTTATACTTATCTGAAAGCTCGTCGCTCGATTTGATTCTGACATCAAACAGAGTTCTGAGAACAACATATGCAGCTGCAATAACAATTCCTATAACTGCACCGATTGCACATTTCTTGGGATATCCGAGGCTTCCTGCGGATGCTGCCTTAACAGCCTTATCCTGAACTGATGCATGAACAAGTGAATTGTTTGTTTGCTTCATCATCTGAGGAACAGAGGTTTCAAGCTGCTTTGCAATGTTATATGAAAGCTCAGCATTTGTTGTTGTAACCTTCATATCAAAAATTGCAGTGTCTTCAATAAGCTCGATTTCAATGGAATTCTTGATTGTTCCTACTGAGTAGTTTGAATTAAGATTCTTGTTGAGCGCATTCGTAACCTTCGTCATAAATTCGTTGGTGTTCATAACCTCAACGTAGGTCGGAAGCATTTTCATAGCGTAGTTCATCTTACTTGTGTTACTGGTTCGAACATACTCGTTTGAGTTTCCGCTTGATGAAGATGGACTGATTTCACCAAGGTCATCATTTCCGTCAACAGCATAAGCAAGGAACTTAACATCCGATGAATAGGTGAGTGTTGTGAAATGGGAGGTGTAGAAATAACCCATAAGCACACCTATAAGCGCAAATACTACCAGCAGTTTCCATCTTCTGAGTACTGCAAATATTATTTTTTGAACATTAGCATCAATATTCATAACAATTATTCATCCTTTTTCAAATAATGTTTTGCACGGCAAAATCAAATTGCACAGATTTAGCAGTGCCCATTTTGCCCTAAAAAATATATTACTTTATAAAACGATTTTTGTCAATATATAATTATTAGTGTAAAATATAATTATTAATAAAACTTTTAAAAATATTATATTGACTTTTAGTCATTATTCTAACATAATGATATTATTAAGGTTCTTTGGAGAAAAAACTATGGCAGATTCATATAAAAAAATGCCTCTTTGGGGCGCATATTCAAAGAAATATATGGGATTATCAAGAGTAATCGAAAACCTGCACGATATGGGTGCCCGTTTTGATTTCACAATACATCCCACACTCTGGAATTCCTCAACTCCCGTTCCCAATGTAACGGTTCCTTCCGCATATCATTTGTGGCAGTGCAACGAGGATTTCAGCTATTATTCCTACAGATATGAGCTTTTGTGGAAGGATATGGTTTATGCGGATGTTTCTTTTTCTAAAATAGACGACGAATCATATCTTGCAAGAATCTGTATTAATAACAACACCGATTTAAAGCAGAATGCTGTTATTAATCTGTTTTCATCACTTGAATTTCCGAGCGCAAAAGATATAGAGCTTATTCTTCCCGAAAAATCAAAGGTTATAAACGCTGTTGATTACGAAAGCTTTAACTATGTAAACAAAAGACCGTGGGACGAGCAGAATCCCGACGGACTTTTTAAAGGCACCTTCCGCGACAGAGATTTCTGGGGACGCTCGGGTCTTGGCGACCGCTTTGAAAACAACCATGTGCACTACAGATTTTTTAAGCCCTTCGGTGAGGAAAAGGGCGACAGCGTAAGCTATAAAATCAGCGCTGAAGGATTTGAAAATCCTGTTTTTGCAATAAGATACCGAACAACCTCGGGAACAGCTGCCGAGTTTGAATGCTGCGGTAAAAACTATTATTTTGAACCGAGCGATGAGTTAAGAATCGGTTACTTTGAATTCACTGAAAACCCCGAATTCATCAGCCTGGGCAGGGGAGGAATAGAGCTTGATTTCCTTGCTGTTGTTGAAAAGGGCGAAGAGGTTTCGGCAAAGCTCACTCAGCATAATATTATTCCCGAAATCACAGTTGATAAGCAGGACTGGGGCTTTAAAACCAAGCTAAGCTACGATTACGACGACTGCGATTTTACTGTTTTAACCTTTAATAAAAACACACGCCACAGAACGCTTAACAGCGGCAGCCTTGAGGATGCGCTGATTAACAGACTTTCAAACGGCGATGTTACTTATGACGATTTAACAGAAACCTTCTCAAAGGTTTTTGAAAGAAAGCACAGCGACCAGGGCTTCTTCCAGAACACGCTTATTAAATCAATATTCATTGACCCTCATTCAAGCCATATTGAATATGCGGTTATTGCAAAGGGCGATGTGTTCCCGAAGAGCGAAGAGGAATATGAATACATCTATTTCAAAGCAAACAGAAATGCTCAGGATGTTAACTATAACAGATGCGGCGAAAGATATAAGCTTTCAACAAATATCTTAAAAGCAACACTTCTTACGAATGTTGTTTATCCTGTTTACCGCTACGGTGAATATGTTATTCACCACACACCCGGAAAGCGCTGGGATTCCTTCTATACCTGGGATTCGGGCTTTATAGGAATGGGACTTCTTGAAACCTCAAACAAGCTTTGCAAATATGTTCTTGATATGTATCTGAATTCTTCGGATAACAACGACTATTGCTTCCTGCTTCACGGTTCGCTTGTTCCAACCCAGTTTGAGCAGTATCAGGAGCTTTTAAAGAGAACAAACGATAAGAGCGAGCTTGTTTATCTCTATGATAAAATGAAGCTCTACTACGAATTTATTCAGGGCAGAACAAACGGCTCAACCTGTGCAAAATTCGGCAACGGACTTTTAACTACATATGATTACTGGTATTCAAGCTCGGGAATGGATGATAACCCCGTTCAGCTTGAAATGATAAGGAATAAAGCAGAGGAATACAGCTGCCCCTGCATTTCAACTTCTCAGGCTATAAGGGCTGCAAAAATCCTCAGAATGACTGCGGTATATCTCGGCAAAACCGAGGATATCAAGGAATTTGATGAGGATATCGAGCGTTCAACTAAGGCGCTTAACGAGCTTGCGTGGGACGAGGAATCGGGCTATTACGGCTACACAATGTATGATAAAGAAAAGCCGTATATTATGAAAACAAAGGACGGCGAAAACTGGAACAAGGGCTTTGACGGAATATATCCGCTTATTGCAGGCGCAGCACCCGAGGAACGCAGGCAGAGGCTTATTGAGCATCTTAAAAATCCTGCCGAAATGTTTTCAAAATCGGGCATCAGCGCAGTTGATATGAGCGCTTCGTATTATATGCAGGACGGCTATTGGAACGGCAATGTATGGATGAGCCACCAGTGGTTTGTATATAAGGCAATGCTTGATAACGGCGAGGTTGATTTTGCCTATGAAATTGCCCACAGAGCGCTTGAAATATGGAAGAAGGAAACCGATTTTTCATATTTCACCTTTGAATGCTTCGGCATAGATACTCAAAGGGGAGGCTGGTTCCACAACTTCGGCGGTCTTTCGGCACCCATATGCATCTGGGCTAACGCATACTATAAACCGCAAACAGTTACAAGCGGCTTTGATGTTTGGACGGATTATCAGAAAACAACCGACACAACTGCCGAGATTTCATTCAAGTATTTCGGTAACAGCGACAGATATTCAATCATTGTTACTCTTAAAGAGGATGAAATATATCAGGCGTTCTTAGACGGCGAACCCGTTTCGTTTAACAGAAGAAACGGCGGCTGCCTTGAATTCACCTTCAACTCCGATGTTAAAGGCGGAGTTCTGAGAATATTCTAACAGTAAAAATTTATGTAAAAAATGAAAGAGGAATTGTTATGGCTGAAAAAATCTTCGGAAGTAATAACGAGCCGTTAAAAATACAGTTTATAACGGACTTGCATTATTACTCAAGAAAAAACGGAACTGAGGGTAAGGCTTACGAAAATGCCGAATCGAAAAGCCAGAAGGTTATCAAGGATTCTGATTTGGTAATCAAAGCAGGCTTTGATATTCTGTGCGAGGATACCTCAACGGATATTATTGTGCTTTCGGGCGATACCACGAAGGACGGCGAGATAACCTCACACGAGGAATTCATTGAAATGCTCTACGACCTCAAAAAGAGGGGCAAGAGAATTTATGTTATAACCGCAACCCATGACTACAGGGGAGAGGGCTATACAAAGGGCTACGACGGCGATAATGAAATTCAGGTTCCCGCTGTTAAGGACAGAGCTGACCTCTGGGATATGTACTATGATTTCGGTCCCTCGGAGGCTATTTCTTACCATCGTCAGTCAATGAGCTATGTTGTTCAGCTTGCACCAGGTTACAGACTCTTTGCACTTAACGATGACTATAATCTTAAACCTGACCCGGACGGAGGCTCTGGCTTCAGCGACGACTGTATGGCGTGGATTATGGAGCAGCTTGAGGATGCTCATAAAAACGACCAGTTTGTTATTGCTATGACTCACCATCCCATGATTTCACCCTCACCGTTTTATGCAATAATCGGCTCGGGCGATATGCAGAAGCACCATGCAATAACAAGAGAAATCTTTGCTGATGCAGGTCTTAATGTTATGCTTTCGGGACATACCCATGTTCACGATATCAGCTACATAACAACCGAAAAGGGCAACAGATTCTATGATATTGCCTGCGGTGCTATGATTGGCTGTCCGCCTGCAATGAGAAATATTATACTCGACCCGAAAAACGGCAAGGTTGATGTTGAAACAATCATTATCAAGGAGGTTCCCGGACTTGATACGGGCGGCAAACCCTTTGATGAATATATGAAGGGCTTCTTCTTCGGAATGATTGGCGGCGTTCTTGAGGCGCTTGCAAATGATTACGACCGCTTTACTGAAATGGCAGGCGCATTTTCAATCAGACCTGACAAGGCAAAGAAATTAAAGCCGATATTAAAACCGCTCGGAAAATTCCTTAATAAGCTTACCTTCAAAAAGGTATGGAAGCTTTGCAAGAAGGAAAGCGGACTTAAAAAGGCTGATATTGAGGATATTAAGGATAACAAGGTTGTTGACTTTATTCTTGAGCTTGTTACCAATCTTTATTGCGGCGATTCGCCCTACGGACCCGAAACAAGGGAATATAAGCTCACCTGCGGACTTCTTAATGTTGTTGATTCCTTCCTCAATGTTATTCATCTTAAAATCGGCAAGTTCCTCAAGGGTGCAACAAGCGTAAGAAGCCTTGTTGAGCCGCTTCTCTGGAACAGCGGCTACTGCGATGCAAATGCAACACTTCCGCTTTATCCGATTTATGATGAAAACAATCCTGCACCGCCTGAGATGTTTGAAGAAAAAGAGTTTGTTGACCCTGTTAAGAAGAGCAAAAAAGGCGTTTTGATTCTTATTTGCTTAATTCTTCTTGTGCTTCTTCTCCTTGCAATTATTGCAGGTTTGATAGCTCTTATTGTTTGGCTGATAATCCTTCTCATCGGTCTGTTCTAAAAAAATATTGCAATAAAGGCTTATTGCTGATATAATGTTTATGTTAAAATTTTAATTAAAAGGAGTTTAATTTATGGCAGAAAAGAAAAAAATATCGCTTGGCGGAATAGATAATGCCGCTGAGGGTAAAGGCTCGTTTATGAAAACGCTTTGGCAGCTCATTAAGTTTATGGTTGTCAGCGGTCTTGTAACAATCATTCAGTTAGTTCTTGCAAATGTTCTTCCGCTTATCTTTGATATGGAAGTATTCAAGGTTGGACTTCCTGATTTTCTGGCAGCAATTTTTAAACCGAACACAATTTTTGACGCTTCCGTATTCACAACACCCATCGGTGAGTGGATAGACGCCGCAACCGAGGCAATCAGAAAATGCGTAACTGTTTTCAATTATGACGGTTTAAATGCAGTTCGCGATAACTGGGACAGCGTTAAGGGCATTATCGGTGTTGAAGAGTTCAAAATCTTCAAAACTCAGCTCACAACTTATAGCGATATCAGCAAGTATGTTCTTGGTTTTGATATTCAAAACGGTTCGATTGTTGCAGGAACGGTTACATGGGGCTACCTTCTTCCATTCTTCCTTTCAAACCTTATTGCAAATATCTATGGCTACATTCAGAATATGAAAACAACCTTCAAAACCAATGCACCTAAATATATGTTTGCAATCTATATTGTTCTTATGATTGCTCTTATTCTCTTCTCAACATGGCTTCAGGGCGTTCTTTACGGATGGCTTGGCAGCTTCAACAGTGAAGTTATAAGAGGTGCAGCAAGAACAATCGGCGGTCTTGCAGCAGGCTTCGTTCAGATGGTTGTTCTCTTCCCGATGGAAAAATTCGTTTTATTCAAAGAGAAGAAGGGCGAAATTGAAGCAGAAGCTGAAGAGGTTGTTGAAGAAGCAGCAGCTGAATAATTTAAAACTAATATGTATTAAAAAGCGCCCGAAGGTTTCCTTCGGGCGCTTTCACTATTTCCGCTATAATTAATATAATAATTATGGTGGGGAATGGCTTATGAATTTTGTTGAGTATAATCGGAAAAAGGCGGTTGAATATGCAAAAAGGTGGGCTTTCGGCAGAAATCCCGATTACTATGATTTTGAAGGAATCGGCGGCGACTGCACTAATTTTGCGTCACAATGCCTTTTAGAAGGCTGCCCGATTATGAATTTCACAAAGGATACGGGATGGTATTATATTTCCCTTAATAACCGTGCTGCAGCCTGGAGCTCCGCCGAATACTTTTATCGCTTTATGATGAATAATACAGGGGAAGGACCGTTTGCAGCGGCAAGAAATATAAGTCAGCTTGAAATCGGTGATTTCATAGTTTTGAAAAATGAAACCGAAATATACCACACTGTAATAGTTGTTGGCTTTAATGCAGATATACCCCTTGTTGCAGCACACAGCGTTGATGAATATATGCGCCCGATTAATACTTATGATTATAAAGAAGCAAAGGGTATTCATATTATTGGTGGCAATGTTAAATAATGCTTCATCGTGGCGATAAAGCATTATTTAGTGAAGAATTGAGGTTTCTCATTTCGTTCGGTCAATTAGTTTATTGTCCGAGGCGTTCAACGCCGAGTAACTAAAACTTTTCACTCTTCATTTTTCACTTTTAACTTTTAATTAAAATGAGATTTGCCCTGCAAATCTCATTTTAAATATTCCCTCATATCACACAGCACTTTCTTTTCAATTCTTGAAACATATGAACGGCTGATGTTGAGCCTCTCGGCAACCTCGCGCTGCGTGAGAGGTCTTTTATTATTAAGCCCGTAACGAAGGATGATAATTTCCTTTTCTCTGTCGTCCTCCATATCCATAATGTATTTCTTAACCTTTTCCCAGTATGCTTTTTTCTCGGTGTTTTCAGCTAAATCTGTACTGTCTGAAACAGTTTCCTCAACGGTGAGGGGATTGCCGTCCTTATCGGTTTCAAGCGCATCATTAAGCGAAATATCGCCCTCCTGCTTTTTAAGAGAACGAAAATACATAAGTATTTCGTTTTCAATGCAGCGTGATGCGTAGGTTGCAAGTCGTGTGCCCTTATCGTCGCTGAAGGAATCTATAGCCTTTATAAGTCCTATTGTGCCTATTGAAATCAAATCATCGGTGTCGTTTGTTTTAGAATAATACTTTTTAACAATGTGGCTCACAAGGCGCAGATTGCGCTCAATAAGCACCGCGCGTGCCTGCTTATCCCCCTGTTGCTTTCTTTTAAGATATTCCTTTTCTTCCTTCGGCGAAAGCGGTTTCGGAAAAGAAGAGGTGTTTTGAATGTGCAGTATAAAATAGATAATATTTGCACTCAGAAAGGAAATAATTGCAGAAAACATTTTCATCACCGAGAAATAATATGCAAGCTTTGCTTGCATAATTACGAATTACGAATGACGGTTCGTTTGTGAGCGCTGCCGGTGGCAGATGAAGCGAACAAAAAGAACTGCCGAACGGTCAAAATTTGTCGGCGCTCCAAGCCGAAACAAATTTTGGGAACCGTTGGTCGAGATTACGAATGACGAATTGAGGTTTCTGCCGGTCAATAAGTTTTGGGCGTCGTTTATAAATGCATTCTTTTCATTTTCGTTATTTGGAATAATTAAAAATGAAAACATCCGTTCATTTAACATAAGTCTGAACTTATTGTCCGAGCGCAGCGAGTTACCAAAATTCGTAATTTGTAACTCGTAATTCGTAATTAAATAAAAAAATCCGAGGCATTCAGCCTCGGATAATTTTATTTTAATTAGTCCTGAGCAGGAGCGCCAACAGGGCAAGCGTCTGCGCAAGCACCGCACTCGATGCAAGCATCAGCGTCAATTTCATATTTTGCATCGCCTTCAGCGATTGCGCTAACAGGGCATTCGCCTGCGCAAGCACCGCAAGAAATGCATTCATCAGAAATCTTGTATGCCATAACGATAACCTCCATAATTATTATTTCGACTATAATATATCAAATAATATAGTAAAATGCAATACATTTAAGAATTATTTTTGAGTTAACTAAGATTAAGCCTCTTTCGGATTTGTTTTAATCGGCTTAACATCATCCTTGTTAACAACAATGGGAGCGCCTTCGGGCATATCGTCAAGCTGAACCTTAAGCGTGCCTGTGAGAACAGCTCTGTCAACAACAACGCCTTTTCCGCTGCGGCACGAAACCCTTGTTCCGACAGCGGGTGTTACCTTATTGAGATGTTCATATGAATTCTGCTCATACTGCAGGCAGCACATAAGCCTTCCGCAGCAGCCGCTGATTTTTCCCGGGGAAAGTGAAAGCCCCTGAACCTTTGCCATCTTGATTGAAACCGAATGAAAATCGTTTAAGAAGGTTGAACAGCAAAACGGTCTGCCGCAGATTCCGAGACCGCCGAGAAGCTTTGCTTCATCTCTTACGCCAATCTGGCGCAGCTCAATTCTTGTGTGAAATTCATTTGCAAGGTCTTTAACAAGTTCTCTGAAATCAACTCTTCCGTCCGCTGTGAAGTAGAAAATAATCTTTGAACGGTCGAAGGTGTATTCAGCCTCTGTTAAATCCATTTCAAGCTTGTGAGCTTCAATCTTTTTTAAGCAGATAGAATATGCCTGCTTTTCAAGCTCCTTGTTCTTTTCAAGCTGAAGAACATCCTCTTTGGTTGCAATTCTTTTAATGGGCTTAAGAGGAGTTACAACCTCATCATCGGGTATCTGCATAATTCCTGTTGCAGCTTTTCCGAATTCAAGACCCCTTGATGTTTCAACTATAACATTGCTTCCCGTGTGTATTTCTATGCCGCAAGGGTCAAAGTGATATGTTTTGCCTGTATCCTTAAAACGAACACCAACAACATTAACCATATGTTAATTCCTTCCTGAGATATAATGGGTGTGGGCGAAGCCCTCCCGAAATTCGTAATTATCTTTTTTGTGCTCTTCTTAGTTCGTAGCACAGCTTTGTTATCAGAAGTGCATTATTTCCGTTGCCGTTTGCGTAAAGTGAAATTTCATCGCAAACGCCTATAAGCTTAATCAGCTTGCCCGTTGTTAAATTCTGTGCAAGCCTTTTAACTGTTTCTTTCTGATTTGAAATCATATCCGCGCCGCTTGAATAAAGAAGCGCATCCCTGAATATTGATTTAAGAAATTCAAGGCAAGAAATCATTGTCTGATTATCCTTTTCAAAAACCGAAAGTGCCTTAATCAGCTCGTATTCCTTATCCTGTATCAAAGCGTTTGCAACGCTGTTTGATATTTCAATTATTTTGCCAAGCTTTCCGTCGCCGAGCATCTGAATTGCCTTGCCGATATTTCCCGAGCAAACAGATATTGCGTGCAGTGCGCTTTCATAATCAATATCGCTGTTTTTTTCGCATATATACTCTGCGCCCTCGCTGTTTTCAACTCCTTCAAGAGAAACAACAACGCTTCTTGAAAGAACAGTTGGAAGCATTGCGGCTTTCGACGACGCGCAGAGAATGAAAACTGCATATGAAGGCGGTTCTTCAATTATTTTAAGAAGCGCGTTCTGTGCAGAAGCATTCATCCTTTCGCATTCTTCAAGTATATAAATCTTGAACTGAGCCTCATTCGGTTTTATTGATGCGTCGTTGATTATATCACGAACGGTGTCAACCGAAAAGGGCCTTGATTTTTTACTTTCGTCGGGCTTATAGATGCAGACATCGGGATGAACGTTTTTTAGAACCTTCTTGCACTGAGCGCATTTTCTGCACGGGCGCTCCTCCTCGCTTATGCAAATGAGCGAAAGCGCAATTTCCTTTGCAAGCGTTCTTTTGCCCAAGCCCTCTTCACCCTCAATAATTAATGCGTGGGGAAAACGGTTTGATTCAAGCAAAACTGAAAGCTGCTCTTTAACCCTTTTATTTCCTATAAAACTTTCAAATCTCATAATTTCAGGCTTATTTAAGTTATTTATAGTGCTTATAACTTATAAAATTCCTCAACATTGATAACAAATGCAACAATTCCGTATTTTTCAACATCAACAGCCTGCTTGAGCAGGGAACCCGATATGGTGCTTGTAACGCCTGTTGATTCAACAGTACGCTTTGTTGCGCTGTTTTTCATTATTTCAAGCAGGGGTTTAACCTTTTCATCGTCGCAGCCAACAAGCAGCGTTGTGTGACCGTCCACAAGGAATTGACCCCTTGTTGATATTTTAGTTGAAGAATAACCGTTTTGAGTAATTGCGGACATAACCTTTTCCGCATCTGAATTTGATATAATCGCTATTACTAATTTCATATAATCACATCTTTTTAAATATTTTATCTTTTTAATTATACATTAAAATAAATCTTCTTTTCAATAACGCGGTGCAAAATTTACAAAATATTTAAGTTGATTGAGTGCAGCGAGAAACATAATCTCGGCTCCCTTTCGTCCAAACATATTATGCGATTGAAGTATTTTGCAAGCAAAATACTATGAATCGCTTCATATGTTTCTCCTCTCAAATCAAAATGTTTTGCATTTTGATTTATATACAGATGCGGATACTTGTACCGCATCTGGAAGGAAGAACATTCGGAGTGATTATTAATATATTGCTAATTAGCAATATATTTCAATCACGGAGTATGTTATGACGTGGGAGCTGCCACGAAGTGACTGAGGGATTAAGCAATTAATAAAATTAATACTTGCATTTCAATCCCTCCGCCTCGCAAGCTCGGCACCTTGCTAGCGCAGACGCTCCCCTCTGTCACTGCGTGACATCTCCCCGTTAATCGGGGAGTACCTTTACACAAGGGAGGCAAGAATAGGTTAAGATTATAGTATCGAAGCAAATGCAACAATAACGGGCATTGTTATTATTGAAATTATGCTTGTCTGACCAACTATTTCGGCGCTGAGCGCTGTGTCATTATCGTATTTTGCGCTGTACATTGCGGTGTTTGTTGCAACGGGCGCAGAGGTTGAAATAACAAGCGCTTTGAGCATATTTCCCTCAGCTCCAAGCAGCTTGAATATAAACAGCATACAGCAGGGGATAACTATTAAGCGAAGCAGGGAAACAAGATATATTTCTTTTTTAAGGAATATGTTTTTATACTTGCAGTTTGCAAAAAATGTTCCGAAAACAATCATTGCCATGGGCGAATTGCAAGCGGCAATTCTTCCCATTGTGTCCGATAGAAAATCGGGGAGCTGAACGCCGAGAAGAAACAGGGGAAGCCCTATTATAACGCTGATTGAGCCGGGGTTGAGAATAAGCTTTTTTGCATTGATTTTCGCCTTGCCGCCCGATATCTGATTAATTCCGTATGTAAATGCAAAAACATTGAACATTGCAATATAGCACGAGCCGTAGAAAACGCCTTCGTTTCCGACAACGCTCTGTGCAAGCGGAAGAGCAAAGAATGCCGCGTTTGAAAAGGTTATTGCATAGTGGTATATTCCGCGTTCCTTTTTATCCCTTTTTCTGAAGGTTAAGGAGGATAAGCCGATAGCGAATAAATGCGTTAAAAGGGCAAGCAGAAATGCAAAAAACAGCAGTCTTATATGCTCTTTTGTTCTTTCCATTGAAAGAAAGGAATTTATAACCGCAATCGGCAAAATCATATTAAAAAGCAAATCAACAAGACGCTTGCCGTCTGCCTGAACAAATATCTTTGTTTTATCGGCAACAAAACCAACGGAAGCGATGAGATATAATATGAGTACCTGAATAAATACTGTTTGCAGGTTTTGAAGAAAATCGTTGAGCATAGCTGATTAAAGTTGCAAGCTGCAAGTTCCGAGCTCCAAGTTGTCGAATCTTGCAGACGGCAATTTATATTCTTGGTGATAATATATTGTTTCTGAAATAGTGTGCAAAGGTGAACAGAAGCAGGGAGGTTACTGCAAATGCCGAATCCTCGTGAAGAAGAACTGCATTGCGGTATCTTAAATCGAAGAATTTAACTGCAACAAGCAGCAGGCATAAATATGAAAACGCGCCGACAAAGAACACAAGCGCCTTTTTTGCCGAGCCCTTGCTTTCCGTTTCCTGAATGAATGAAAAGAAAAACAGAGTTGCAAAAATCAGCGTCAGCCCCTTGATTGCCGAAAACATATCCTCCCTGAAGGCAACTGCATTTAAAACCGTGAGCGCCGCACCGGACAGCGCCCATAAAAGCGGTGCAAGGTGCAGGTATTTCAGCTTTCTGAAATCATAGGAATTATACTTATATGTCAGAAAAACGGTCATAAAATAAAGAGAGGATAAAAGCGCAAAAACGAGGGCAGCCGCTTTCGTTGCAACCTCGGCAGGAATTATCCTCTTTGAAGTCAGCGTAAAATAAACGCTTATGCCGTTGCTGATAAAATCAATTAAAAACCCAATTCCTGCAAGAAATGCAGAATAAGCATTTGCGTTATTCTTTTTGATTTCAAATGCAGGCGGATAGCTTTCTTCTTTAAAGCTCTGGTAAGCAAGTATGCCGAGCATTAAGAAAACAAAGCCGTATATAACATAGTTAAAGCTGTTTTCAAGGCCGAAACGAAGCTTAACGCCGTAAAGAATAATTGATGAAATAAGCAGTATAAAAGAAATTACAAAGCTGAGCTTATATCTTTTGTTTTCCATTATCTTTCATTCATCGGCACAAACTGTCTTGGTTTTGAAACGCTCTTATAAGCAGGACGCATAATTCTGCCGCCCGATGTAATCTCTTCAAGACGGTGTGCGCTCCAGCCTGCAATTCTTGCAGTTGCGAAAAGCGGAGTGTATAAGTCCTGAGGTATTCTGAGAACCTGATAAACAAGACCTGAATATAAGTCAACATTTGCACACATTGCTTTTTCAACACCCTTAACCTCGGCAAAAACCTCGGGAGTAAGGCGTTCAATGCTTTCAAGCACATTGAATTCCTTTTCAAAGCCGTGGTCGATTGCAAGAGCTTTTGCATTCTCTTTAAGAATAACTGCTCTCGGGTCGGACTTTGTGTAAACAGCGTGACCCATACCGTAGATAAGTCCCGAGCCGTCGGATGCCTCGCCTTTGAGGATTTTTGCAAGAATATCGCGCATTTCGCCGTCGTTTTCGGGATGAGCGCAGTGCTCAAGTATGTAATCCATCTGATTTTTAACCTTGATGTTTGCACCGCCGTGCTTCGGTCCTTTAAGTGAGCCGAGACCTGCTGCAATGGCAGCATAGGTGTCTGTTCCGCTTGAGGTTAAAACTCTTGTAGAGAAGGTTGAGTTGTTTCCTCCGCCGTGGTCTGCGTGAAGCATTAATGCGATGTCAAGAAGGTGAGCCTCTTCCTGAGTGTATTCCTTATTGGCTCTTGTCTGACGGAGAATGTATTCCGCAGTTGAAATATCCTTGATAATCGGATGAAGATACATTGATTTGTTGTAGAACGCTCTTCTTTTAACCTGATATGCATTGTTCATAATGGTGGGGAACTGGGCAAGAAGCTGCAGCGACTGACGCAGAACATTTGCAACAGAGGTGTTGTCGGGGTCCTCATCAAAGGAATATAAATCAAGAACGCAGCGCGCCATTTTGTTCATAATATCCTTTGAGGGATGCTTCATAATAACATCCTCAACGAAATATGACGGAAGAACTCTGCATTCGCCGATAACCTCTCTGAGAGATTCAAGCTGATTTTCGGTTGGAAGTGAACCGAGAATAAGAAGCCATGCAACCTCTTCAAAGCCGTATCTGTTTTCTTCAACGCAGTTTTTAACAATATCCTTAATATCGTAGCCGCGATATGAAAGCTTTCCTTCCTTGGGAATAACCTCACCGTCAAGAATATAATAACCCTCAACAGAGCAGATGCGTGTTAAGCCTGCCATAACGCCGGTGCCGTCGCTGTTTCTGAGCCCTCTTTTAACCTCGAATCTTTCAAAGTCCATGGGCTTTACGGCATTGTTCTTTTCAAGAACATTGCAAAGCGAGGATATAGCATCCATTGATATAGGTGAAATGTAAGAAGACATATTTTTTCTCCTTCATAAATATATTTAAAGTATACTTGAATAGTAATTATACAAAATATTTAAAATAATGTCAAGGTGAACAATATGAAGAGAGCAGTTGTATTATTTTGTTTATTGTTTCTGTCAACAATGCTTATTCCGCTTATTGCAGTGTTTCAGGCGGCATCGTCGTAGCCGAAATATTTATGATGCATTGTTTAAAACTCTTTGCATTTTTGTTTTGGCTTTAACGGATATCTGAATATGCTCAAGATTTTCACGCCAGTTATCCTTCAAATCGTTATATAATTCCATATTCTCCATATAGAGATATCTTGCGCACATAAACGGGTCGCTTTCATTCTCAAAACACTTTTTAACAGAGGCTTCGCAAAGCTTTTCAAGCTTTTCTTCGCACGCCTTCTGAATTGCATTGCAGTCAACCTCTGTCAGCGGATTCTTTATTGTACTTCCCGTTTCACTCACTGTGAATTTTGCTTTGATATTTACATTAAAACGGATTTTTCCGCCAATATTTTCAACTTTTATTTTTGCTTTTGAAGAGTTGATTTTAACCGAAACTTCACCCGATTTTTCCGTATCAAAGGTTATTATTCCGCTTTCAAAGCGGTTTTTAACGAGCAAAAGCCCGAGCGTTTCATCTTCATTCAGAAAAACGGACGGTTTATTGCGTGAAAAAACAAGCGTTCCCTCGCATTTAACGCTGTCCTTTTCTGTGCTGAGAACGGGCATATAAATATCCGAGGTTTCATCGTTATATAAATTCAGCAAATCGCAAACCGTCACGGCAATGGCGTGTCCGCTTTCGTCGCCAAGCCTTATAAGGCTGTAAATATTCTGTGCAGGAATCTGCGCGCCCTTTTCCTTGCTTTTGATTATTTCTTCCGCATTTGGATATCCGATTGCAACCGTTACATCGGGGCGCGATTCATTGCTTTTGAGAAGATATTCAATCCCCGAATCAATGTTATTTTTTGAATAGTCAAAACCGAAAACAATCAGCTTGTTCTGACCGAAAAATATATCATTTGAAACGGTTTTTGATGCGTTAAAAACAGCGTCGGAAATATTCTTGCCGTCTGATTTTGTAACAGAGGTAATGCTTTTGTTGATTTCCTGCGAGCTGCCGCTGTTTTCAAATAAATTGAGATATTGCAGCGAGGCGCTTACACCGCTGTCCTTGCTGTCCACGGCAAGCGCCTGAACTATGGTTAAATCGTTTATCCGCTTAGAGGTTTTTGCACATGAACTCAGAAATGTGCAGATAATCAGAATGCTCAAAACTGTTTTAAAAATTGCTTTCATTCTTATACTTCCTTTTTGAAAAAATCAGGTAACCAAGCGGAATAATTACAAGAAAAGCAAGAGCCGCCGCACCGTAAAATAACCTTGCAGAGCCTGAAATCTCGCTGTAAAACCTTCTGTAAATCATTATTGATGAAATTAAAGAAACTGCAAAAAGCAGAATGCTTTTACCCTTTGGGTTAAGCTTGATAATGCACTGCCCCGAGCAGTATATCAGCACCGCGCATTTTGCAAAAAGAGCAAAGAAGCCGAAAGCGGTGTAAACAATATCAAGCCTTGAAAAGCTTTTAAATGCGGTCATCTGAAACAGCGTGTAAACGGGAAATGAAAACAAGGAAGCCGCTCTGCCGAGAACGCCGATGCAGAAAAGAAGCATAACTACTATTGCACCATACGAAGCGATAATTCCGAAAAACAACGGCTTTGCAGGCTTTTTGCCGCATCTTTTACTAAGCGCCATAAACAGCGCAGGCTCGATTGAATTTGAAGAAAAAACTATGCTGTTTTTAAATATGTTTGCTTTTTCCTGAGCATAAAACGGCATAAAATTTATCAGATGAAAGTTTTTGATATTCAGTGCAACAATTAAGAGCAGAACAATAATTGAAAGCACCGCGCATAAAACCGAAAAGCGTGCAAGCGCTTCAATGCCGAGATATGCTGCGTAGCAGGCTGCTGCACACATTAAAACGGCAAAGAGCATTGACGATGCGCCGTGCGAGGTTTTGTCACTTGCAAAGAAAGCAAAACGGCTTATGTTTATTCCTGCATAGAAAACGAAATAAACAAGATAAAAAATCCTGCCTGCCTTTGTATCAAGCGGATTTTTGTTTTGTTTAACGCAGAGAAAAGAGGGCAGGCACAGAAGAAGGTTGATTATAAGCGCAAGCAGGGCGCTGATAAGCGTATCGGGCGAGATTCCGTTAATCAGTATTGCCTGAAAGAAGGTAAGCGCAACAACTGCACGCGAAACAAGAAAGATAAAAAACAGCTGATACGGTGAAATAACCCCTCTTTTAGCTATGCTTTCAGTGTTTGTTTTCAACGGACGAGCCCTCCAAATCATATATTCTAACCTTGCGTTTTGAAAGCTTTTTCCAGCTCTGACGAAGAAGCGTATCGCCGAGCGAGCCAGCCGTCAGCGGTGTAATCGGCGCAGAGTAGGGAACGCCGAGATTATTCAGCGCGCATATATTAACGCCGAGAGTTCCTATGCCGATAATCAGCCCGTACATTCCGCTTATTCCTGCAAGCAGTATAAAAAGAATTCGCAAAACGGCAACGCTTTCATAAAGCGGATAAACAACATAGGACGCAATGGCTGTAAGCGCAACAACAACGAGCATCGGCTCGCCTATAATTCCTGCCGAAACCATCGCTTCGCCGATAACAATAGCGCCTATTATCGAAACGGCGTGCCCGATAGTCTGAGGAAGGCGCAAGCCCGCTTCCCTCATTATTTCGTATAGAATGTGAATAATAACCGCTTCAAGAACAAGGGGAAAGGGTGTTGAGGCTTCACTTGTTGCAATAATGTAAAGCAGAGGGGTTGGAATCATTTCCTGATGAAACGAGCCAACGGCAACATACATTGCAGGAAGAAAAACCGAAACAAAGAACGCAAGGTATTTAAGAAGCCTTGTAAACGAGGCGTAAAACGGCGGATTATCGTAATCATCAAGCGATGAAAAATTATCGCTGAAAAGATAGGGGGTATACATAACAAAGGGCGTTCCGTCAATAATTATGCCGATTCTTCCTTCAAGCAGCTTTGATGCAAGCACATCGGGGCGCTCTGTATTCCCTACTGCCGAAAAGAAGGATTTAACATCTGAATTGATGAAGGGCTCAAGGCAGCCGAAGTCTGAAATAGTGTCTAAATCCGCGTTTTTCATCCTGTTTTCAATTTCGCTCAAAGAGTCAATATTTACCCTATCATCTATATAGGCAAGAACAACGCTTGTTGAAACCGAGGTTCCGAGCTTTATCTGTTTAAGCTTTAAATGATTTGTTTTAAGCCTTTTTCTCAGCAGAGCTTTGTTATCGTTCAGCGTTTCAACAAAGCATTCCTTTGCGCCCTTAACCATTGCTTCATTTGTCGGCTCCTGGGTTGTTCTTTTGCTCCAGCCCTGTGCGCCCATAACAAGGGCGTTAAGGCATCCGTCAAGATAAAAAAGAACAAAGCCGCTCATAAGATAAAAACGGCATTCTTCAAAGGTTTGAACCTCGCTCATTTCAACGCTGCCGACAATTTTTTTCTTAATTAACTGAAAATGCTCGGCAGGGGATATTGTTTTTATTTCGGAGGATAAAATCGGATTTGTTATCATCTGCGAAAGCATAATTGAATCAACAAGCCCGTCAAACGCGCAGAAAAACGCTTTTCTCTCGGATATAACAACCTCACGCAGCATAAAATCAGAGCAATCCCTGAAATCGCTTTTAAAAATATCGCGGTTCATTTCATAGCTTTTTGTCAGATATTTCATCTAATCACCGATATTATTATTGAAGAATTCGGGGATAATATACACATATTATAGTTTCGAGTTCCGAGCCCCGAGTTACGAGTTTCGGTTACTCGCTGCGCTCAGACAATAAAAGAGGGAAAATATGACTATTATATTAATCAGAAGTGTGATTATTTATCTGCTTGTTGTTTTATCTGTGCGAATTATGGGCAAAAGGCAAATTGGCGAGCTCAATCCGCACGAATTCGTTATTACAATTTTAATAAGCTCGGTTGCAACAATTCCTATTGAGGAAAGCTCAATTCCGCTTTCTTATTCGATTGTTCCTATTCTCATTTTTGTATCCCTTGAGGTTATTGAATCGGCACTATGCGTAAAATTTCCTGCTTTTGATAAGCTGATAGACGGACAGCCGATTTTTGTTATAAAAAACGGCAAGCTTCGGCGTCAGGAGCTGAAACGCCTTAGATTTTCGCTTGATGATTTAAACGATGCTTTAAGGCAGAAGGATGTTTTTGATATAAATGAGGTTGAAAATGCAATAGTTGAAACAAACGGTTCGCTGAGTGTTCAGAAAAAGAAGGGGAAATAGTGTGAACAGAGTTTGGATTGCGGTTGTTTTTATTGCTGTATGTATCGGGCTTTGCGTTTTCGAGCAGAATTATGTTTGCAAAAGCTGTGATAAAATGCTTTCAATGATTAATCAGGCGCAGGAATATGAAAACGCAGAGCAAAGTGAAAAAAGCGATAAAAAAATAGCCGAGCTTCAGAAATACTGGCTGAAAAGAAATGATGTGCTGTTTATATTTTCTGAACACGACGGGCTTGATGAGCTTGCCGAAAGCATCCGCACGCTTAATATGACGGACGATAAAAAAAGCGCTCTTGCCAAAACAAAAGCGCTTGTGAAAATCTATTATGAAAATGAAAGAATAGCATTATCAAATGTATTATAAGTGAAGTATTGATTTATGTTTTGCACATCAGCAAACATATTTGAATACTATTTCATCACCGTTTGAAACAGTGTATTTATTACAGCTTTTTGTGGGGGATTGCGAATTGACTGTGTATACCCAGCCGCTTGCGCTGCCGCAGTCAAATTCATCAAGGTTATTTATCCCCGATACATAAATTCCGTATATCGTGTCACGCGATGTGAGCTTAATGCCGTTATTACTGCAGGCATATTCAAGAATATCGTATACTGTGCTTCCTTTTTTTATTTCGCACTCGGTTTTCTTGAGAATAATTCCGTTTGACGGCACAAAGCTTTCGTGGCCGTCTGAAAGCTTATCCATATTATCAAGAATGCTTTTGCATTCGATTGTAATATAGCAAACGCTTTTAACCTCTTCTTTTTTCGTTGAGGCTTTTTTTGAAGGCGTTGTTGTTTCGTTCTTCTTTGTTGTTGATGCCTTGGTGGAATTCTGTGTTTTATTCTTTGATGTTTTATTGGCTTTAGTTGTTGTTTTATCTGTCTTTGAGGTGCTTTTTGTATCAGCCTTTGAAGTTGAAAGGCTGTTTTTTTCAGCGCTGTTTTCGGCTTTGGCAGATGATGAAAGAATCGTTGCGGTTTTTATGCTTTCATCGGACTTTTGTGCAGAACATCCTAAAGCAAGGGATATAAGAAGAAGCGCCGCAAGAACAATTAAAAGCTTTTTCTTCATTCTTCCGTTACCTCTGGTGTTTTAAGCATTGCGGAAACTGCCGTTTCAACTGCTTCTTTTGAAATATTGCATCCCATTTCGTAAAGAGGAACGCTGTTGAATATGTCTTCAATAACATCAAAAAGCAGGTTCATTCCCGTTTCGCCGAGCTTCCTTACGGTTTGCGAGAAGATATTGAAAACCGCCTTGGTTGTATCCGCCTTTTTAATCCAGTTCGTTTCGCTTCTTTCAATAAAGCAAATTCCGCCGAGCGGAGCAATTTCGGGCTTTGAATAATCGTATTTTCCGCTCCACGGCGTTCCGCAGGCATAAATTTTTCCGTCAATCTTGCGGATTGCAGGCTTATCGTCGTTGAGCATATGCGCCCTTTCGCCGAAGTATTTCAGCCAAAGGTTAGCGTGGGTTGATTTGCCCGTTCCGCTGTCTGCTGAAAAAGCATATGCAACGCCGTCAACAACAATGCAAGAGGAGTGAAGAAGCATACCGTTAAATTTAAGCAGTGCTGCGTAAAACGCAGAGCCCGTCAGCATATACGCCCAGTCGTCGTAGCCGAGCTCGGGATGGTCCTGAATATATTTGTTGATTTTTTCATCGCTTACATCAACAATTATGTCCGCTTTGAGTTCGTCGCTCTGGTTTTCGGCAAGATAGGGAAGCGCCTGCTTTTCGGTTCTTCCGCTGCATCTTTTTATTTCAACTCTTAAGCCGGCAATATCATAATACGGCATACCTTTCCTCCTTTCTCATTTTTGCTGTGCAAAAATATATCGCATTTCACAATGTGAAATATATCGCAATTTGCATAGCAAATTATATCGCATTGCAAAGCAATATATCGCTCTTTGTTAGTATAAATGATATGTTAAGCTAAGTCAATTATTGATTTTTTATTATTATATGATAGAATGAGAAATGGATAAAGAGATAAATTCATTCTGAAGGAGAATTCTATGAAAAAGGAAAAGAAAAGAAGCAAAGGCGTTATTGCTGTTCTTGTGGTGATTCTTATTGCTGTGCTTGCAGGTGTCGGATACTACGGATACACCATAGTAAAAAATGATATTAACGGAGAAAAGCAGGCAAAAACCGAGTATACACTTGTTATCACCAAAAGCGACTTTGAATATGAAATCGGCAAAAAGCTCTATGATAACAAGATTATCGTATTTGATTCCGTATGGACCTCGTGGATGAGTAAGCATTATCCCGATTTTACATATATCAACGGTGAATATAATTTAACAGCGGATATGAGCTACGAGGAAATTGCAGAGAAGCTGCAAAATCCCGATATATCGCATCAGAGCGTTAAGGTTGCAATTCCCGAGGGATATAATGTTATGCAGATTGCAAAAACGCTTGAGGAAAACGGAATATGCAAGGCAGATGATTTCCTTGAGGTGTGCAAATCAAAAGAGGGCTTTGACTATGATTTCCTTAAGGATATTCCCGATAATCCGCTTATTGCATATCAGCTTGAGGGCTTCCTTTTCCCTGCAACATATGATTTTGCAATGAATTCCGATGCAAAGGGAATTGCGGATGCGATGCTGAATGCGTTTGATTTAAGAATAACTGATAAATGGACGGCATACTGCGAGGAAAACAATATAACCATGTTTGAGCTTATAAACCTTGCAAGCGTTGTTCAGGAAGAGGCTTTCGGTCCCGAATCGGCAGGGAATATCGCCTCGGTTTTCATTAACCGTCTTGATAAGGGCGCAAAGCTTCAAAGTGATGTAACATATTTCTATGCAAGGGATTTAAGGGATGATTACGGTTTCTCGCAGGAGGTTTATGATTCCTACTACACCTATCGCTGTGACGGACTTCCGAGCGGTCCCATAACCAATCCGGGTGAAGAAATAATCAATGCGGTTGTAAACCATCCTGATACTGATTATCTGTATTTCTTTTCAGACTTGCAGAAGGAATTCCACTTTGCAAAGGACTATGATGAGTTTGTTAAGCTGCAGGAGAAGTATCCCTGGAAATAATTACGAATTACGAATTACGAATGACGAATTGATGGCGGGCTCTGCCCGCACCTGATTTTAGTTTTATGAAGATTTTAAGTGCAGAAGAAATTAAAAAGGTTGAGTGTAAATGCTTTGAGCTTTACAGCACTGAGGCTGAGCTTATGCTTAAAGCAGGTACAGCCTGTTATAATGAAATCATTAAGAAATATGAAAATGAAATAAAAAGCGCAAAGGTTGCCGTATTCTGCGGAAACGGCAAAAATGCAGGCGACGGCTTTGTTATTGCAAGGCTTCTTTGGTGCTATGGCGTTGATGCAAAAATTGTTTTATGCGATAAAGCACCGACTATTGCAGAGCCGCTTATGTATTTTCAGCAGGCTGAAAGCAGCGGAGTAAAGGCTGAAAGCTTTACAGAAACCAGCGCCAATGCGGATTTTATTGTTGACTGCATTTTCGGCATAGGCTTTCACGGTGAAGCAAGAGCGCCTTTTGATAAGGTGTTTAAAGCGGTTAATGAAAGCGGAGCAAGGGTTATTTCCGTTGACACTCCGAGCGGAAGCGATGCAACAACGGGCAAGGTTTGTGAAAACGCTGTCAAGGCTGATTATACCATTGCCATTTCAACGCTTAAATACGCGCATATTCAGCCGCCTGCAAACGCATTCTGCGGCGAAATTTCGGTTGTTGATATCGGAATTCCCGAGGATTGCTATGAAGAAGGCTATCCCGAAACTATTGAGTTTGAGAATGTTAAAAAATGCTTTGCTCCGAGGGATAAAAACTCAAACAAGGGCTCCTTCGGTCACCAACTCAATATCTGCTCAAGCTATAAAATGTTCGGTGCAGGCGTTATAGCAACACTTTCGGCAATGCGAAGCGGTGCAGGGCTTGTTAAGCTTATGCTTCCGAAATCCGCATATCCTCTTGCTGCGGCTCACTTAACCCAGTGCCTTTTTGCGCCCTGTGAT
Organism: Oscillospiraceae bacterium; assembly: GCA_015065505.1. GTDB lineage: Bacteria > Bacillota > Clostridia > Oscillospirales > Acutalibacteraceae > Eubacterium_R. Next base: position 1,442 of record SVQE01000012.1, on the reverse strand, counting down.
GAAAATGAAGAAAAAACCTTCTCAAAGAGCGCAATCAGCGAGGCAGAAAATCAGCTTAAATGGGCAAACAGCATAGTTCTCGGCTGCGGTATTGATGTTAATGATGATACTGAAAAGCTTTGTGAATATGTTTTAAAAAATGCAGATGTTCCGATAATTCTTGATGCGGACGGAATAAATTGCATAAATGGGCGCATATCTATTCTTAAGGAGGTTAAAGCGCCGATTGTTCTCACGCCCCATCCGCTTGAGATGGCAAGGCTGATATCAAAACCAACTGCCGAGATACAGGAAAACAGAATAAAAACAGCAAAAGAATTTGCAAAGGAGAATAGAATTATTCTTGTATTAAAGGGTGCAAACACGATTGTTACGGACGGAGAAAAGGTGTTTGTGAACCAAACCGGGAATCCCTCAATGGCTATGGGAGGAACGGGGGATATGCTCAGCGGAATTGCAGGGGCGTTTATCGCTCAGGGAATGAGTGCCTTTGATGCTGCAAAATGCGCTGTTTATATCCACGGCTTATGCGGCGACGAAGCTGCAAAAAAGCTCAGCCGGAGAGGAATACTTGTTAGTGATATGATAGACCAGCTCGGCGCTTTAATGTCCCACTTTGAATAATTACGAATTACAAATGACGAATTACGAATTGATGTTACTCGCTACGCTCGAACAATAAGTTCACACTAACACTAAATGAGCGGATGTTTACATTTTTATTCATACTGGATAACGAAAATGAAAAGATGCATTTATTAACGACACCAAAAACTTATTGACCGGCAGAAACCAAAATTCGTAATTCGTAATTCGTAATTCGTAATTCTGATTGGATTTGGTACATATGAAAAAAATACTTCCGTTTTTCCTTGTTGTGTTGTTTTCAGCTTGTGCAACACAGAAATACACCCCTGTTATAAATGAGGATTTCAAAATTTCCGCCATTTACAGAACAGGGGACTTTTCATATTCCTGCGATATTGAAAAGCAGGGCAACACAGTTTATATAACACCAACCTCAACAAGAGCAAAGGGGCTTGTTATTTCCTGCAACGGCAGGGAAGTAACGCTTAAAAGAAAAAGCTTTGAAAAATCCTTTTTGATAAAGGATATCGATAAAACAAATCCTGCAATTATTCTCTATCAGGTTTTCACCTCCTTGGGGGATGCAAAAACACAGCTGATTGACGGTAATTTTACATATACGGGAAACTGTTCACTCGGAAAATACATCTTAAAACAGCGCAAGGATAATTCTCTCGTTTCGCTTGAAATTCCGCAGGCAGATATTATTATTGAGTTTCAAGCCACGAGCTGCTAGTTGCGAGTTCAATGTATCTCACTTCGTTCGGTCAATTTATTTTGTCTGAGCGCAGCGAGTAGGCATTAGGGAATCGAACCAAGCAAGGTTTTGCCCGTCCCTTTTTCACAAATACTGT
>SVQE01000094.1 GCA_015065505.1 Oscillospiraceae bacterium | reverse complement strand
GGCGCCTTACAAGGCGCTTTAACGCAGTATTTGTGAAAAAGGGACGGTCAAAACCTTGCTGGGTTCGAATCCCGAATTCCTACCCGATTATATTACCATTTTCTGTTGCTGAAGTCGGGACATTCGGAGTTTTTTAGCCTTGCCCTGACCTCAACATAGCAGCCGCATTTAAGGCACATTCCCGAAATAAGGCTGTCACAGCTTTTGCAGTAATTCAGCCTTTTTTCAGTGGTTGCAGCATCTGCCTTTTCGCTTTCATCAAGCGAGGCAATATACTGCATAATTTCGGAATATGTTACGCTTTCGCCCGCTTCAAGAAGCAGGCATTTTTTGCAATTATTACTCATTGATTATGAATTTAACAACCGAGCAGGCAGGAATATTTGCAGTAAAGCCGTCAGCAGTTGCTTCAAAGTCTGTAAAGGCAACGCACTTTACATCTTCATCCTTGCCGAAATCGTTCTTTGCTCTTGCAGGCGCGGTTATGATTTCCGCTCTGATTGACTTAATTTCGGTATCGGCAATCTGGCACTTGATTTCGCTTGCTTCATTAAGAGAAGCGTTTGAAATAGTTGAATAAATAACGCCGTTTTCATCAACGGATGCAGATTCCGTAAGCTTTGGGAATTTCTTGTTTCTGTCGTTCTTCGATTCAATTTCAGAAGTTGTTAAATATGAACCAACGAGGGTGTTTTCCTGATGCTCTTTAAACATCTTGAATACATAATAAGTTGGTGTTTTAACCATTTTTTCGCCGTCGGTAAGAATTACGGACTGAAGCACATTAACTGTTTGTGCAATATTTGCCATAATAATTCTGTCGGCGTGCTTATTGAAGATATTAAGGGTTACGCCTGCAACAATCGCATCGCGCATTGTGCTTTGCTGATATAAGAATCCGGGATTTGTTCCGGGCTCAACATCATACCAGGTTCCCCACTCGTCAACAACAAGCTTTGTTCTTGCATCGGGCTTAACTGCCTGCATAACTGCAAGATGGTTGTTAACAAGCTCTTCCATATAATATGCCTTGCAGATGGTTGAAATATATTCATCATCATCGTATTCGGTTGCAGAGCCCTTATGGTTCCAGTTGCCCGTCGGAACAACATAGTAGTGAAGCGCAATACCGTCGGCATAGTTTTTAACCTTATCCATAACCTCACGAGTCCAGTGATAGTCGGCAACATTGGGTCCGCTTGCAATTCGCTGAGTATGGAAGCCCTTCTGATAATCGCGCACATAGGTGTTATATCTTTTGAAAAGGCAGCCGTAGTATTCGGGGTCCATATTACCTCCGCAGCCCCAGCTTTCGTTACCAACGCCGAAGAAATCAACCTTCCACGGCTCTTTATGACCGTTTTCAGCTCTGAGCTGAGACATCGGTGAAACGCCGTCAAAGGTCATATATTCCATCCACTCGTTCATTTCCTGAACTGTGCCCGAGCCAACATTTCCGTTGATATATGTATCGCATCCAAGCTGACGGCAGAGCTCGAAATATTCATGTGTGCCGAAGGAATTATCCTCAACAACTCCGCCCCAGTGGGTGTTAATCATTTTTTTGCGGTTTTCCTTTTTGCCGATTCCGTCCTTCCAGTGATATTCATCGGCAAAACAGCCTCCCGGCCAGCGCAGAACGGGAAGCCCCATTTCCTTTAAGGCTTCAACAACATCGCAGCGCATTCCGTTTACATTCGGGATTTTTGAATCCTCGCCTACGAAAATTCCTTCATAGATGCATCTTCCTAAATGCTCGCTGAAATTACCGTATATATTCTTATTAATTTTTGCAATTTTCTGATTGGGGTTGATAAGATATTTTTCCATATCGGGTACCTCGTATAATTGTTTTTGGCAAAATTTTTTGCACCTTAAAATTAACATACTATTAGACAAAAGTCAATGAATTATCCATTATTTAGTTAATTAAATATATAACAATTTGCATTTTTAAATTATTGTGATATAATCAACCTTAAATTAACAAACCAACGAGGCAAAAACTATGAACAATATTAAGAAATGTATAGAAATTATCAATGAACTCGGCGCAGACGCGCTGCTGCTCTGCGATGAAGCAAATATGCACTATCTCTGCAATTTTTCACCGAGTGAAGGAATAATACTTATAACCAAGGACGCAGGAATTCATCTTGTTGATTCGCGCTACACCGAAACAGCTCAGAATCACGCAAAAGCAAACGGACTTGAGGTTATAGAAATTGAAAAAACCTTTATTGATGAGCTTAAAAGGCTTGTTGAAAAGCATAATATCAAAAGGCTGGTTTTTGAAAACGAAACAATCAGCTTTAACAGATACGAAAAGCTTAAAAACGAATTCTCTGTTGAGCTTATAAAGCTTGATGACAGAATGATGAGAATCAGAAACAGAAAAGAGCCCGAGGAAATCGAGCTGCTGAAAAAGGCAAACGCCATTGCAGAAAAATCATTTCTTGAACTGCTTAACTTCGTTGAAGAAGGAAGAAGCGAAAAGGAGCTTGCCGCACAGTTTGATTACATTATGGCTAAAAACGGAAGCGACGGTCTTTCATTCGACACAATTCTTGTTTCTGGTCCTAACACCTCGATGCCCCACGGTGTTCCTTCGGAAAGGAAGCTTAAAAAGGGTGAATTTGTTTTATTCGACTTCGGCGCAACCTATAAGGGTTATCACTCGGATATGACAAGAACGGTTGCTCTTGGCAGCGCAGACGAAGAAATGAGAGAAATGTATTACCTTGTTCTGAAAGCGCAGGAAGCAGGAATTAAGGCGCTCAAGGCAGGCGTTAAGTGCGCCGATGTTTACAAAGCTTCATTTGATGTTCTTGATGAAAAAAATATGGCGCAATACTTCCGTCACGGACTCGGTCACGGGGTGGGCATTGAAATTCACGAGGGCTTCAGCGCAGCTCCGAGAAGCACGGATACATATGAAATCGGCAACGTTACATCAATCGAACCCGGAATTTATCTTCCCGATAAATTTGGTATAAGAATCGAGGATGTCTGCATTGTTACTGCAAACGGTAACGAAAACATCAGCACAATTAATAAAGAGCTTGTGATTGTTTAATCACAAGCTCTCAGACTGTCGACAAAGGGCATAACCGCGCCTTTGATTGCATTAATAATGCAATTCTATTGTAGGGAACGACGACCT
>SVQE01000011.1 GCA_015065505.1 Oscillospiraceae bacterium | reverse complement strand
ATTGACCACGCATCCCCGAGAAGATGGTGAACCTTTATAACCATTCCGTATCCGTTCGGATGAATTATGGCAGTTAAATCGCTCAGCCAGCCGTTCATATCAAACGGCTTTGCAGCCTCCGCTTTTCCGATGGCATCAAGCTCTGAAAGCGATTCAACTCTAATCACCTTCACCTCTCTGTCTTCGGGTGATTTATAATACATCTGAGGCTCCGGGGCGCTTACATCAAGTCTGTAGTTCAGCGTTTCATTTGTTTCATACAGCTTCTTGATTGCCGCAACAACATCTTCTTCAGGGCATAACTTATCAACGGTCATAATACCGCACATAACTGCAACGGGACCGCCGATAGTTTTCTCTATATCATAGATTAGCTGTTGAGGCTTGGTTAGTTTCAAAAGAACACCCCTGATTTTATAATTAGATTATATTATATATCGTGAAATAAAAATCGTCAACAATAATACTTATAATATTATTAATAAAAATTAACAAATTACTTAACAAATTACTTATAAAGTTGAAAAGAAGCAGTAACTATGTTATAATTATTCAAACTCGGAAAGGATAATTACTCATGGGATATAAAAGTGTTATACAAGATTTTACTAATGCAAATACCACCGTTTTCGGTGCGCTGAAGGATGCAAGCGAGCGTTATCAGGACGCTCCTGCAATCGGCTTCTTCGGCAAATCATTTTCATATAATGAGCTTGTTATTAAAACAGAAGATGTTGCAAAAGCTTTAATTGAAGCAGGTGTTAAGCAGGGCGACGCAGTAACCTTTATGCTGCCTAACTGTCCGCAGGCGGTTATGGTTTACTATGCTATAAACCGTGTTGGTGCTGTTGCAAATATGATTCACACGCTTTCCACCCCGAAAAACATCACCTTCTATTTAAACAAAGCTCACAGCAAATTCATTGTTACGCTTGATTCGCTTTATTCAAAGGTTAAAGAGGGCTGTGAAAACGCTGATGAACCAGTTAAAATCATTTACACATCCATTTCAGACGAAATGCCGATTGTTACAAAAATAGGCTATAAAATCAAAACTGCAAAAACAAAGCCCGAGCCGATTAACGATGACAACGCTTTTCAGCTTAAAGAGCTTGTTAAGAAGGGTGCTAATCAGTCTCTCCCGCAAATCAGCTATGAAAAAGACCGCGTTTCCGCTATTTTTTACAGCGGCGGTTCAACAGGAAACCCAAAGGGCATCTGCCTTTCCGACTTCAATATGAATTCTCTTGCAATTCAGACCGCAAACGGTGTTGGTCATCCGATTCCGGGAACTAAGTTTTTATCGGCAATGCCGCTGTTTCACGGTTTTGGTCTCGGCGTTGGCATCCACACCTTTATGAACTGCGGCGCTCAGTGCATTCTTGTTCCCCAGTTCACGCTCGACGCATATGTCAGCACTTTGCTGAAAGAAAAAACCAATATGCTTGCAATTGTTCCATCTATGCTTGAGGCATTTTTGCACACCGATGCATTCGACGGAAAAGACCTTTCATTTTTGCAGGGCTTGTTCTGCGGTGCTGACGCTGCGCCTCAGAAATTGCAGGAAAGAATGAACGCTTTTCTGAAGGAACATAATTGCAGCGAGGTTGTTCGTGAAGGCTACGGACTTACGGAAACTGTTACCTGCTGTGCATTGAACCCGATTGATAAGGTTAAATTCGGCAGCGTCGGACTTCCTCTCGGCGAAACAGAAATGCGAATTGTTAAGCCCGGCACTTTTGAGGATGTTCCGCTTGGCGAAAACGGCGAACTGATTATCAACGGTCCTTCAGTTATGCTCGGCTATCTTGATGAGCCCGAAGAAACCGCAAACACTCTTAAAGAAGATAAGGATGGCAGAATCTGGCTGTTTACAGGCGATATGTGCAAGATGGATGAGGATGGCTATGTTTTCTTTGTTCAGCGCATTAAGAGAATGATTATCACCAACGGCTATAATGTTTATCCCACCCAGGTTGAAGAAATTATCCGTGAATGCAGCGAGGTTGAAAATGTTTGCGTTGTCGGCGTTAAGGACAAGCTTTCAGGTCAGCGAGTTGTTGCCTGCGTTGTTTTAAAGGATGGCGCGGATAAAAAGACTGCCCGCGATAACATAATGAACAAATGCAAAGAAAGCATTGAAGAATTTGCAGTTCCGAGCAAAATCGAGTTCATTGATGAAATTCCGCTTACAAAAATGGGAAAAACCAATTTCACACAGCTCGAAAAAGAGATGAACGAGAAAAAGAGAGGTAGCAAATAATGTTTGATGACATAGTTGAATTATACAGGGATATAACCGGTGATGAAGAAACCGAAATAACACCTAAAACAAAGGTTCGCGGCGGATTGCAGCTTTCCTCACTCGGAATAGCACAATTAATCTGCGAAATTGAAGACAGCTATGATATTGAGCTTTCAGCCGGTGAATTGAAATCCATAAAAACAGTTCAGGACATTGTTGATTGCATTGAAGAAAAACTAAGCAAATAATCAATATCTGAAAACAAAAAACAGCGCCTTGCACGATGTGCAAGGCGCTGTCAGACTGTCGACAAAGGGCATAACCGCGCCTTTGATTGCATTTATAATGCAATTCTATTGTAGGGAACGACCACCTCGGCGTTTTGCATGCGCAACACTTTATATAATAATTATTGAAAAACCCCGAGAACATCGAGTTCTCGGGGTTTTTGGCGCTTTTCGTTTTTTGCTCGGGGGCGGTACCTTTGTACAGCTCCCACTCGCAAGAAAACGAAATTCTGCACCTTTCTCGAAAGTCTGTCAGCGTGTAGACTTTGTATCCTAATTTGTCTACACGCTGACAGCGCCTTGCACGATGTGCAAGGCGCTGTTTTATATTATTAGTCGTTAGGGATAAATGCTTTATGAACAGCTGAAACCGCTCTGTCTGCCTCATCGGCAGCGATGATAACCGAAATCTTAATTTCGGAAGTTGAAATCATTTTAATATTGATTCCCGTATCATAAAGCGCTTCAAACATCTTTGTTGCAGTGCCGGGATGTGATTCCATACCTGCGCCGACAACTGAAACCTTTGCAACATTTGTGTCGCAGTGGATTTTTGCACCTTCAAGCACTGATAAATCCTTAAGAAGCTCTGCGGCAACGGGTCCGTTTTCCCTGCTTACCGAGAAAACAACATCCTTTGTGTTGTTTCTTCCGAAAGACTGAAGAATGATATCAACATTGATATTTTTTGCAGAAAGCTTATCAAATATTTTGAAAGCAACGCCAGGATTATCGTTAACACCTAAGATTGAAACAAGTGCAACATCAGTATCCTTGGTTACGCCGCGAATTAACATTTTTTCCATTTTTGTGACCTCCTTAACTATTGTTCCCGGAACGGGATTAAGAGATGAAAGAACCTCAAGTTCAACCGAATATTTTTTAGCCATTTCAACGCTGCGATTGTTTAAAACCTGTGCGCCTAAAGTTGCAAGCTCAAGCATTTCGTCATAGGTTATTTCCTTAAGCTTTTTAGCGCCCTCAACCTTTCTGGGGTCGGCTGTGTAAACGCCTTCAACATCTGTGAATATCTGGCATTTATCAGCGTGAAGAGCTGCTGCAATAGCAACCGCCGAGGTATCCGAGCCGCCTCTTCCGAGGGTTGTGATATCGTCGTATCTGTTTACACCCTGGAAGCCTGCAACAATAACGATATTGCGCTTAGCAAGCTCTGCCTGAAGCCTGTTTGGTTTGATGTTTTTAATTCTTGCAGAGCCATACACCGAATTGGTGTTAAAGCCTGCCTGCCAGCCGAGAAGGCTGATTGCAGGGCATCCTAAAGATTCAAGTGCCATTGCAAGAAGCGCGATTGAAATTTCCTCGCCTGCTGCAAGAAGCTGATCCATTTCTCTTTTAGGTGCCGAAGGATTGATTTCTTTTGCTTTTTCGATTAAATCATCGGTGGTGTCGCCCTGAGCGGAAACAACAACCACAACATCATTGCCTGCCTTATATGTGTTTGAAACAATGTTTGCAACATTCATAACACGCTTGGCATCTGCAACGGATGAACCGCCGAATTTCTGAACAATAAGTGCCATATGTCCTCCTGTTTTGAATTACGAATTACGAATTACAAATTACGAATTTCGGGGCGCAAGCGCCGATTATAATCACCGTCTGCAAGACCCTTGAACTCGGAACTCGAATCTCGCAACTCGCAACTTTTAATAGTTAGTAACTTTAATTATATTAATAACCTCAAAGCCTTCGAGTTTCTTTGAAAGCTCGTTTTCGGTCATTGTGTCTGTAATAAATGCTTTTTCGTCGCTGGGCTGACCTATTCTGCTTAAGAATTTAACATCGCCGAAGGTTGCTTTTATGTTATGCTCGGTTGTTTTTGCACGAACATAGAACGGCATTTCAAGGCATTCCTTATAATCTGCAACATAATCCTCTGCGCCTTCGCCCCAGCCGAAATACTTTTTGCGGTTGATATGCTTAACGCAGTCAACCATATCTGCAACAACTGCTGAAGCCGTCGGAAGCTTGCCTGCGCCGGGACCGTAGAAGCAAACATCGCCAACAGCGTCGCCGCGAACAAGAATTGCATTGAATACGCCGTTAACCGAAGCAAGCTGAGAGCCGTTCCATACTACTGCAGGGCTAACAAATGCCGTAATTTTATTATCGTTGATATATTTAATCTGACCGAGAAGCTTTATAACGCCGTTAGCACTTGCAATATATGAAACATCTTCAAGTGTTATTTTTGAAATGCCCTCGGTTTCGACCTGGTTGGGATAAACATGCTTGCCGAATGCAAGGGAAGCAAGAATGCAAACCTTTCTGCAAGCATCAAAGCCTTCAACATCGGCTGTCGGGTCTTTTTCAGCATAGCCGTTATCCTGTGCAAGCTTAAGCGCATCGGCAAAGGTCATACCGTCTTCAATCATTTTTGTTAAAATGAAATTGGTTGTTCCGTTTAATATGCCTGCGATACCCTCAATATTGTTTGCAACAAGGCACTGCGACATAGGACGGATAATCGGAATTCCGCCGCCTACAGATGCCTCAAACAAATAGTTTGAGCCGCTTTCCTCAGCTGCCTGAAGAAGCTCGGGACCCTTCTGAGCAACAAGCTCTTTGTTTGAAGAAACAACGCTCTTGCCTGCCTTAAGAAGCTTCATTGTGAAATCAAATGCAGGGTTTACACCGCCCATTGTTTCTGCAACAACCTTGATTTCATCGTCATTAAGAATATCGTTGAAATCCTTTGTAAAGAGTGCCTCGTGCGAATCGCCCGGGAAGTCGCGCAAGTCGAGAATCTTTGCAACTTCCATCATTTCGCCGTTAGTTCCCTTTGATATTGATGCGGTATGGGTTTCAATAACCTCAACCACTCCGGAACCAACTGTTCCGTATCCCATAACTGCTATTTTCATAAATTCCTCCAAGTTAAACCATTAAATGATATTTGCTGATTTAACGCCGTTTAAACTGCTTAATTTTTTAATTATCTCGTCGCTTATTCCCTCTTTTTCGGGAAGCCTTACCGTTATTGAAACATTGGCAACCGAATTTACGGGTTCGCTTTGATTAACGCTCAGAATATTTGCACCGAACTGATATAGCTCGCCGACAACCGAACTGAGAACGCCTGCGTTATCCTCAAGCCTTGCGTGAATGGACGCAGTTTCCTCGCCCTGTGCATTATATTCAAAAATTGAATCTTTGTATTTATAATATGCCGAGCGCGATATTTCTGCCATTCTGACAGCCTCGGATACCGATTTTGCCTCCTGCGACAGCAGCAGATTTTTGGCTTTGATAACCTTTGAATAGACCTCGGGCAAAATCGAAGAATCAATAAGATAATACTTTACGCCCAAACTGTTCACCACCCAAAGACAGTTGTTTTACAGTGAAAAACACTTTTCATATATTAACATTAAATATTTAAATAAACAACCCCTATTTTCAAGTTTTTTTATTTTTAACAAATAATTATAACTTTTCTCTTGAAAATTGGACACTATTACTTTAGAATTAAAATATAATGCCTCGGATAAAGGCGCAAAATCTTATTTTTTCGGAGGATAAATTATGCCGCAAAGTGTTGAAAGGCGCAGAGAATTTTTGATTAATATTGCTTTTCTTGCAGTTATTCTCGCGCTGATATATGTTTTCTTTAAATATCTTTTCTGGATAACGGCACCGTTTTTATTAACCTTTCTGCTTGCGATTGCGTTGCAGAAGCCGCTCAGAAAAATTGATAAAAAAACCAATAAAAAAGGTCACACCTTTTTCAGCATATTCTTAGTTATAATAACAACGCTGATTGTTTTAATACCTTTAATTCTGATTATCTCGGCTGCGGTTTCAAAAATCAGCGATTTCGTTAAATACCTGACCTCACAGCTTAATGATATTCCAACATTTCTTGCAACGCTTGAAAAAGAAATTCTTGATTTTGCAAAATTTCTCCCCGATGGGGTTTATAAATCTTTTTCAGAAACCATCAGCAATGTTTTTGATTCGCTTATTGAGGATTTTTCATTAAGCTCACTCGGAATCAGCTTCAGCTCTATCAGCAGCACTGTTACCTCGGGGCTTTCGGGTGTTTTCGGAGTTCTTAAAAACATTCCCTCGGTTCTTATAGGAATTGTTATAGGAATAATCGCCTGGATTTTCTTCACTAAGGACTATAATTATATTGTTCGTTTCATTCAGAAGCAGCTTCCCGAAGGAAAAAAGAATATGCTTGTTGAAATCAAGCAGGTTTTCAGCAAAACAATTTTAAAAATGGTTCGTGCATATGCATTAATTATGCTTATAACCTTCTTTGAGCTCTTCCTCGGCTTTTCAATTCTTTCTCTGCTTGGAATAATGAAAAACAGCTACTTTGTTTTCATTGCCGCACTTATTGCAATATTTGATATTCTGCCCATTGCAGGCTCGGGCGGAATACTCATTCCCTGGGCTTTGTTCTCGCTTGTTATGGGCAATTTCAAGCAGGCAATAGGACTGATAATTATGTATGTTGTTATTACATTTATCAGACAGTATATTGAACCTAAAATCGTTGGCGATACGCTCGGCGTTCATCCCCTTGTTACTTTAATGGGACTCTATTTCGGATTAAAGCTCTTTGGCTTTATGGGAATGTTTATTGTTCCGCTTACCGTTATGACGCTCAAGGTATTCAACGACACAGGAAGAATTCAGCTCTGGAAGCCTGTTGACAGAAAATGAGGTCACAGCTCGTGACCTCATTTTTATAGTTTTGAGAGTTGAGAGTGAAGAGTGGAGTTTTGGGTCGCTACGCTGACTATAAGTTAGGACGTAGGACGGAGGAGCATTATGCTAATTACGAATTACGAATTACGAATTTCGGTTTCTGCCGGTCAATAAGTTTATTATTGTTATATATAGTAGTTGTTTCATTTGTAGGGGTCATTCACGAATGACCCGTTGTGATTACCTTAAGTAAATTGAGTAACCAAAACACTTTATTTGCGGGCGATTCGTGAATCGCCCCTACGGTTGTTGCCGAAACAATTGGGACAACTTGGGACTGTCCCCAGTTGTCCCATATATTATTGTCCGAGGCGCTCCGCCGCCGAGTAACCGAAATTCCTAATTCCTAATTTCTCATTCCTCATTAAAAGGGCGGATGATATCCGCCCCTACTGACCACTGGTCACTGACCACTGACCACTAAAAAAACGACCGCATCGAGCGGTCATTTTTTTATAATCCTGCTGTTTCTTTAATGTATTTTCTTGCCTTAACAGCGTATTCAAAGGGATTAGCCTTTGCGGGATCCTGCTCTGCTTCAACAACAACCCAGCCTTCATAGTTATTCTCTGAAAGAATATCGAAAATGGGCTTGAAGTCAACATCGCCGTCACCGGGAACGGTGAATACGCCTGCGCGAACAGCATCGAGGAAGCTCATATGATGAGGTACTACCTGATTGTTGTAAACATCAAGACGAACATCCTTGAGATGAACATGCTTAATTCTGTTTACATACTTCTTGAGTACCGGAACGGGGTCGATACCTGCGAAGGTAAGGTGGCCTGAGTCAAACAGAAGGTAAACGAGCTCGGGGTCTGTTATTTCCATAAGCTTATCAATTTCTTCAACGGTCTGAACACCTGTTCCCATATGATGGTGAACTGTGAAGAACATACCCTTTGATTTTGCATAAGCACCCATTTCATTGAAGCCCTTTGCAACGATTTCCCACTGCTCATCGGTGTAGTAGGGCTTCTCATCGAGGATTGATTTTGTTAAATCGCCCTGAATTGAATTGCCCTGCTCCGAAGCGCCGATTACTCTTGCGCCGAGCTTATAGAGCTTATCAGCGTGAGCCTTGAAAGCCTCGATTGTTTCCTCATAAGGCTTTGAGGTTAAGAATGATGAGAACCACGCATTACAAATCTGAAGTCCTCTGATATCAAGATATGGCTTTAATACATCGGGGTCTGCAGGGTATTTATTACCGATTTCAGAACCCTTGAAGCCTGCAAGTGCCATTTCCGAAATGCACTGCTCAAATGTGTTTTCAGCACCGAGGTCGGGCATATCATCGTTAGTCCAGCCAATAGGCGCAATAGCAAGTTTTACTTTATTGGGATCAAGCATAGTATTTCTCCTTATATGAGTTCCGAGTTCCGCGTGCCGAGTTCCTAGTTATTGGTTACTCGCTGCGCTCAGACAATTATACAATTGACCGAACGAAGTGAGATACCGAAAACTCGGAGCTCGGGTCTCGGGGCTCGCAACTGAATATTAATAATCAAATGTTTTTGCAATATTTGCTTTCATATCTTCATACGCCGCTGCAACGGTTTCGCTCTTTGAAACCTCTGCAACGCCAACACGCCACCAGCTTTCAAAACCGGGCGTCATTGTTTTGGGAAGAACTTTAATATCGAAAACAACTGATTTTGTTTGTTTCTTTGCGTCCTCAAGAGCTGCTTTAAGCTCGGCTGAATTATGGATTGAATATCCCTTAGCGCCGTAGCCCTCTGCAATCTTTGCAAAGTCAACAGTCATATCAGCGCCGTCAAGCATTCCCGTTTCGGGATTTCTTGCGCGGAAAACTGTTCCGAAGGTATCTGTTCCCTGATTGTTCTGAAGATTTTCAATACATCCCCAGCCAAGGTTATCAAATACGCAAACATTAATTTTCAAGCCTTCCTGAAGTGAGGTATAAAGCTCGCTGTGACCCATAAGGAAGGAGCCGTCGCCCGTGAAGGTGTAAACCTCAACATCGGGATTTGCAAGCTTTGCACCGAGAGCACCGTTAACCTCGTAGCCCATATTTGAATAGCCGTATTCCATATGGTAGGTTCCGCGATTCTTAGGTCTGAAAAGACGCTGCATATCACCGGGAAGTGAGCCCGATGAGCCGAGAGCAATATCATCCTCGCCCATAAATTCGTTAATGATGCCAAGTGCAAGAGTCTGGTTTAAACCGCCCTCAAGCTCGGTTGAATAGTATTCATCAACGATAGCATCCCAGTCTGCCTTAGCAGCTGCAATTTCGGTTGTATATGCTGTTTTATAACCATCAAGCGAATCAATAAGTGCTGAAACAGCCTCTTTAGCATCGGCAACAATAGCCTCTGCGTCCATCTTATAAGCATCAAACGGGCAGATGTTGATTCCGAGAACCTTTCTGTTTTCGTTAAACAGCCACTTTGAAGCGGTTGTGAAATCTGAAAACCTTGTTCCGACGCCGATAATAAGGTCGGCATCCTTTGCAACAACATTTGCAGCCTTGCCGCCCGTTACGCCGATACCGCCGAGATTAAGCGGATGATTCCAGCTGATAAGTCCCTTACCTGCCTGAGTTTCAGCAACGGGAATATTATATTTCTCTGCAAAAGCAAGAAGCTCTTTTTCAGCACCGCTGTAGCGAACACCGCCGCCGCATACGATAATGGGCTTCTTAGCCTCTTTGATGAGAGCAGCTGCTCTTTCAAGCTGAGCTGCACTGATAGGTCTGCGGTCGATATGCCAAACGCGCTTCTGAAGGAAGTGCTCGGGATAATCGTATGCCTCGCCCTCAACATCCTGGGGCATTGCAAGGCAAACCGCACCTGTGTCTGCAGGGTCGGTTAAAACGCGCATTGCGTGAATGCAAGCGGTCATAAGCTGTTCGGGGCGCTCAATTCTGTCGAAATAATGGCAAACGCCCTTGAAAGCATCGTTAACCGTTCTTCCGTAACCGTCGAAAAACTCTGCCTGCTGTAAAACCGGGTCGGGCTGACGGCAAGCAAAGGTATCGCCGGGAAGAACAAGAAGCGGAATTCTGTTTGCAGTTGCACAGCCGCATGCAGTTACCATATTTGTTGCACCGGGGCCGATTGACGAAACGCAGGGAATAATTGCCTTTCTATCCATCTGCTTTGCATATGCAACAGCGGCAAGAGCCATATTCTGCTCGTTTTTGCCCTGATAGAATTTAAGGTTATGACCGCCCTGCTCAAGAGCCTGACCGACGCCGACTACGCAGCCGTGACCGAAAATTCCGAAAATGCCTGAAACAAATTTGCTCTCAACGCCGTCAACCTCGATATACTGATTATCAAGGAATTTAACAAGCGCCTGAGACATTGTTAATCTTTCTCTGTTCATATAATTACCTCATTACTGAGTGAAGAATGAAGAGTGAAAAGTGAAGAGTTTCGGGGCGCAAATCTGATGCGCCGTGAGCGGATAAAATCCGCTCATACTGACCACTAACCACTGTCCACTGTCCACTGAATTATTTCTCAATCTCGTCAAGCTTAACAGGACGGTGCTCTGCAACAGAAAGCTTTGCAGCAAGACCGAGGCGAAGTGCTTCAAGACCGTCGTTAACTGTTGTCTGAGTTTCTTTATTGTTAACAACTGCATCAACAAACTCTGTCATTTCATCAACGAAGGACTTCATATATCTTTCAAGGAAGAAATAAAGAGGTTTGTCGGTTGTGTTGCCGTTTTCGTTAATATATGCAACATTGGTTTCGGTGTCGTTTGAAGCAGATGCCTGACCGCCTGAGCCGAATACTTCAAGTCTCTGGTCGTAGCCATAACAAGCCTTACGGCAGTTATCAATAACGCCGATTGCGCCGCTCTTGAATTTAAGAGCAACAAGTGCAGTGTCAACATCGCCTGCTTCGCCGATTGCGGGGTCTACCATAACGGTTGCATTTGCATAAACCTCTTCAACCTCACCGCCGATGAAACGAGCCATATCGAAATCATGAACTGTCATATCAAGGAAGATTCCGCCTGAAACCTTAACATAGCTTACCGGGGGCGGTTCGGGGTCGCGAGAAGTGATTTTAATTGTCTGAAGCTGACCGAGCTTACCCTTGTTTGCAAGGTCTTTGATATATGCAAAGTTATGGTCGTATCTTCTGTTGAAACCAATCTGAAGCTTAACTCCTGCCTTTTCAACAGCAGCGATAACCTTTTTAATCTTTGCTATAGTTAAATCAACGGGCTTTTCGCAGAAAATGTGCTTACCTGCCTCAGCTGCCTCACAAGCGATATCGGCATGAGTATCTGTTGAAGAACAGATAAGAACTGCCTGAATTTCGGGATTATTAAGAATCTCATGATAATCCTGATAGTAGTTCGGAATGCCGAGCTCTTCAGCAACCTTTTTAGCTCCGTCAACAAAGATGTCTGAAATAGCAACAATCTCTGCCTGAGGAATATGGTATGTAATTGATTTTGCATGAACCTGACCGATTCTTCCGGCACCGATGATGCCAACCTTGAGTTTTTCCATAGTTTTACCTCTCGTGAAATAAATTTGCGGGCTGTTTTGACTAAACCCACGATATCACTTTATTTTATCACAGTATTTATATTATTGCAATAAAAAAAGACGGATGAACCGTCTTTTTTTAATATAGCTCGGAATAGAGGGTTACAAACTCTCCGTTAACCTTTTCGTAGGTTACATAGCCTTTGTATTTAAAGTCTTTTCCTGCAAGCCCGTTAATGCCGATTGAAAACTGATTTGCGCCGACTTTCTTTGTTGATTTAGCTCTTACGATATTAAAATCGTCGTACTCACCTGCATTTTCAACGGTTATGTCGTCGGGGTCTATTTCATAGCCGTTTTTCGGAATGCCGATAACGACGCCGTATTCCCTGATTTTATCGCCCGTTTCAACAATCTGAGCATTGAAAATAACCTTATTTCCCTCAGTCATTACGCCTTCCTTACGCATATTGATTGCAGGAAGCGTAAAGCCGAATGCATCAAATTCATCCTTTGTAACCGCAGTTAAGGTTATGGATTCGCTTACAAGAAGAGTTATGTCGCTGCCGATTGCAAAGGGTCTGTATTTACCCAGAGAAGCATCAACGGTTTCAACCCAGCCGTATGCATTATCGCCGCCGCTGATTGAAATCTTAGTATTGTATGCAACCGAATCATTAAATCCCGTTCCGTTTTCAAGAGCGGTTGCATTTACTGCACAGTCTGCCGAACCGTTGAATTCATAATAAGCCTGAATTCTTGTGTCGCCCGTTACGCTTATAACATCGCCCTCGGAATAAAGAGTATCGGTGTTATAGCCGATATAATAGCCTACGAAATCATAATTCGGGCACGCCTTTGCACTCGGAAGAGTGTAGCTGCTGCCGACAAAGGTCATAAGCTGAAGCGCCGAGGTTTCGCTGTTATTGCTGTAAACTCTGTGAATATTTATCTTATTCGGGGTTTCATTGCTTCTTGTTTCGGCATATAGATTGATGTTACCGAAAACTCTTGCCTTAAAGCTTTCGCCGACGCCCTGGAACTGCCTTGTTCTTACGGTTGAACCGCTTGTGAAATCCATATACCACGCGGTTTCATCAATATCGGTGTACGCAATAACCGTTGAGCCGTAGGTTGCGGTATACGGCGATTCATCGCCAGTTGAGGTTCCGTTCTGGAAGCTTGCGTCGGTGATTGCGCCCGAGGTTGTTACGGAATATTTCTGAACGCTTACATAAAGCGCGTCAAGCAGAGTTCTTGTTGCATCGTCAATATTCTGCTGTGTTGCAGTTTCCTTGAAAGCCGATATGGTTGACTTTTTCTCTGAATCAAGAGGGTCGGTGTATGAAAGCTTTGAGGTTTTAACAAGAATATTTGAAATTCTTACTGCGCTGTCGATACTCTTCGTTGACGAATAAGCATCGGTGTCGAGATTGGTTACGGTTAAGGCTGCAACCTTATATGCAGATAAATCAACCGAACCGCTGACTGTCTGAAGTGATGAATAAGCCGTATTAATGTCCTCGGCATACTGATTTGCCGCTTCCTCATCCTCGGAAGTGTAAATGCTTAAATCCTCCGCACTGAGATACTCGGCAACCTTTGCAACGCTTAATGCGTCAATAAGTGCCTGCATTGATGTTATGTTATATAATGCGGTTTTTGCATTGAGTTCAAGAAGATAGGTGTTTGATTTTCTGTATGCTTTCTGAAGCTCTGAAAAATCAACTGTTGCGCCTGAACCGGGAGTATCGGAGGCTTCGGCATATGAAGGCGCAGCAAAAAGCATCGGCACAACAAATGCCAGCATTATTACAAATGCAGCTATGCGCTTTGAAATATGCTTCATATAAAATCCTCCTTACCCGTAATTTTATAATATAATAACTCTAAATTAAAAATATGTCAATAAATAAAAGGCGGTACGCAACCGCCTTTTGATTAATTATACACCGTTATAAATTCGCCGTTTGTTTTTTCGTAAATAACATAGCCTTTATAAATGAAGTCTTTTCCTGCAAGACCTTTAATACCGATTGCAAACTGATTTGCGCCGATTTTCTGGGTTGCCTTTGCACGGATAACATCATAGCCCTCGTGGCTGCCTGCGTTATTAACTGTTACATTATCGGGATTAACAGGCAGATTATTTTTTGAAACGCCGATAACAACGCCGTATTCTCTTACCGAGCTTCCCTTTTCAATAATCTGACCGTTGAAAACAACCTTCGTATCCTGAACAATAACTCCGTCCTTTCTGAGATTAACAGTCGGCAGCGAGAAGTTATACGAATTAAACTGCTCTTCGGTTACTGATGTTAATGTAAAGGATTCCGAAGCAAAGAAGGTTATATCGCTTCCGATTGCGAAGGGTCTTGCTCTGCCTGCACCCAAATCTTCAACCCAGGCATAAGCGTTATCGCCGCCCTTAAGCTCAATCTTTGTGTTATATGCAACTGAATCATTGAAGCCCGTTCCGTTTTCAAGAGCGGTTGCATTAACTGCATAATCAGCGCTGCCGTTGAAGGTGTAAAGCGCTTTGATATTCAAATCACCCGTAACCTCAATTACCTCGTTTGCCGATTTGATTTCGCCGTTAACCTTATATCCTGCGAAATTATAGTTTGCATAAGCAGGCGCTTCGGGAAGAGTATAGCTTTCGTTGGTGAAGGCTATGGATTCAACGGGTGCTCTGTCGGGCTCGTTGCTGTAGCTTCTGTATATACGCACCATATTCGGGGCTGTATCCGTTCTTGTTTCGGCATATAAATTGATATTGCCGAAAACCTTGGTGTTAAAGCTTTCGCCGTAGCCCTGATACTGCCTTGCCCTTGTTGTTGAATTGCTTGTAAAATCCATATACCACACAGTTTCTTCAATATCCGTGTGTGCAATAACGGTTGAGCCATAGGTTGCAGTATACGGCGATTCATCGCCCGTTGAGGTTCCGTTCTGGAAGCTGACATCCGCAATAACATCATTCGCATTTATTGTGTAAACCTTAATGCTTACATAGAGCGCATCAAGGATTGTTCTCGTTGCATCGTCGATATTTTCCTGAGTTGCAGTGCCTTTGAAGCACGAAATCTCCGAGGTGCTTTCGGTGTTTAAAACATCGGTGTAATTAAGCTTTGAGGTTTTAACAAGAATATTTGCAATTCTTGTTGCGCTTCCGAGCGATTTGGTTTCCTCGTATGCATCTCTGTCGAGATTGTTAATTGTATTTGCAGCCGCTTCGTATGCGGTGAGGTCCGTGCCTTCGCTTTCCCTGCTGAGTGAAGCATATGCAGAGTTGATGCTTTCTGCAATAGCATTTGCAGCCGCTTCATCCTCAGAATCAAATATGCTTAAATCATCGGCGCTGAGGTAATCAATAATTCTTGCATCGCTTAAAACATCAAGAAGCGCCTGCATAGATGTCTGGCTGTAAACAGCAGCTTTCTTATTCAAAGACAAAAGATAAGAATTTGCTTTCTCGTATGCTTTTTCAAGCGAAGAAAAATCAACACTTTCGCCCGATGTGCCTCTGAGCGAAGGAGCATTTGAAGTCTGTTCGCCCTGCGCATATGCAGGCACCGAAAATGCTGCAGTAAACAATATTAAAAGTGATAGCGTAAGCAAAAAAATGCGTTTCATAGCTAATCCCCTGTTTCATTCTTTCATTAATTATAATATAATACACCGCTTATTAATTGTCAATAAAATTACGGTAGCACTATAAAGGGCTGTTCGGCATTTTATTCTGCCGTTTTTGCTCTTTTGTGAGCCCTATTGACTATATTTAAGCAATATATTATTATATACACGGTGATTAAAATGAAAAAAATTGCGGTAGTAAATGATATATCGGGATTCGGAAAATGCTCGCTCACCGCGGCGCTTCCCATAATTTCCGCGCATCATATTCAGTGCTGTCCGCTTGTGAGCGGAGTTTATTCCAACCAGACGGGCTACGAAAGCTTTAAGCACGCAGATTTAACTGAATATATGCAGGGCTTTATTGATGAATGGAAGAAGCTCGGCGCAGAGTTTGACGCCATAATAACGGGCTTTATTCCGAATCACAAACAAGCCGATATAATTAAAGGCTTTATTGACGATTTCAGAAAAGAAAGCACGCTCGTTGTTGTTGACCCCGTTATGGCTGACGGCGGCGATGTTTATAAGGGCTTTGATGAAAACAGAATTAATGCCGTATGCTCTCTTGCAAAAAAAGCCAATATAATTACCCCAAATATTTCAGAGCTTTGTATTCTCTGCGGTGAGAAATTTGATGATATTTCGGGTGAAAAAGCGCTGAAAAAAGCAGAAAAACTTGCAAAGAAATACTATGCCGAAAACGGCATTTCACTTGTTGTTTCTGGTATTGAAATCAGCGAAAATGAAATTGCAACAGCCGTTTTTGACGGAAATGATTTTAAAACCATTATCAACAAACGAAGCGGCGGCAGCTTTTCGGGAACGGGAGATATTCTGTGCTCGTATTTAACCTGCGAGCTGCTTTGCGAAGCGGATTTATATACAGCTGCAAAAAAAGCCTGCGCCTTCATTGAAAAAGCAATTAACGCAACAATGAAAAACGGCGCTGTTAACTGCGCTGATGGCGTTGATTTCGAGGCTTTTTGTGATATTCGCTAAAAAATATTAACAATTCGCTTGACAAATTAGTAATAATTGATTATAATGAACATAGACTTGAGACGGAGCCGCAACCGTCTTAGGTAACCTGTCCTCCTATAGTTTGTTATAGACAGAGAAGGGAAAAGACTGAGTGCTATACTTGGTCTTTTTTCTTTTTATTTGATTGAACGAAGTGGGAATCATATTCTTGACGCTCTTTGTTAAGTGGAGCCGGATTCAATCCCTCCGTCTGCTTCGCATCCACCTCCCTTTGGTAAAGGGAGGCAAGAATAGGATTGCATAATAAAAAAGTGATGCCGAAGCATCACTTTTTTTATTATGGATTGTAAACTTACTTAAGTTCGATTGTAGCGCCTGCTTCTTCGAGCTTAGCCTTGAGTTCCTCAGCCTCTGCTGCGGGAACGCCTTCCTTAACTGTTGAAGGAGCTTCGTCAACGAGAGCCTTAGACTCTTTAAGGCCAAGACCTGTAGCCTCTTTAACTGCCTTAACAACCTGAATCTTAGCTGCACCTGCAGAAACAAGTACAACGTCGAACTCTGACTTCTCTTCAGCTGCTGCTGCGCCGCCCTCTGCGGGAGCTGCTACTGCTACTGCTGCTGCAGCGCTTACGCCGAATTCTTCTTCTACTGCTTTAACGAGCTCTGAAAGCTCAAGAACTGTGAGCTCCTTAAGAGCGTCAACAATTGCTGTAATTTTATCTGATGCCATTTTTATTTCCTCCGTAAATATTAATTATAATGAAATTATTCTGCTGCTTCCTCAGCAGGTGCTTCTGCTGCAGGAGCTTCCTCTGCGGGAGCTGCCTCCTCTGCAGGAGCCTCTTCTTCTTTTGCTGCGGGTTCACAGTTTTCTACGCCGCCCTTATCAACAATAGCCTGCACACCGCGTGCGAAAGCTGCGATAGGAGCATTGAAAACGCTGCAAACTGTTGCAAGAAGAACTTCTCTTGATGGGAGTTTAGCAAGAGATACGATTTTTGCATCATCGATAATCTCGCCGTCAAGATAGCCGGTCTTGATTTTGAAATTATCATGACCTTCTGCATACTTGTTGAGAATTCTTGCTGCTGCAACATAATCCTCAACGCTTGTTGCAACTGCTGTTGTTCCTTCAACAACAGAATTATCGATTGCAAGGCCTGCTTCCTCTGCTGCACGAGCAAGGATTGAGTTCTTAACTACTGTGTATTCAACGCCTGCTTCACGAAGCTCACGACGAAGCTTTGTATCGTCTTCAACGTTGATTCCCTTGTAGTCAACAACAATGCCTGCGCAAGATGCTTTAATTCTGTCTGAAAGAGCAGCAACCTGTTGCTTTTTCTTTTCAAGAACTACTGTACTTGGCATTTAGTTTACCTCCATAATTATTTGCCACAAATGTGGACTTGAAGGCTATTCAACATACATATAAGAAAATGCATTCCCAAAGATTATGGGAATGCATAACATTACTAATCAAAATAATCTGTAATGCTCATTCCTCGGCAGGCGCCATGCTTACGACTTTCGTCACCTGCTGTCTTTGGTTGAACAGCGAGATTTATTATATATTATTAACTATTATTTGTCAAGAGATTTTTGAACAATTACTTTAATAATTGTTATAACAGCAATAAGTAATGCACTGATAAAACCGACAGCCCAGCCAACAAAAGGATTTATCAGTGCATAGTATTCGGGTCTGTCAACGATATAGCGAACAATACCATTATCTTTATTCTTAACAAAAACATCAACTACATTAAAATCGATATCGGTATTTTTCAGGTTGTTTGCTTCTTCAAAGCTTTTTGATTTTGCGCACTCTTCGTCAGTGCTTTCGTGCTTATCAATAAACGCTCCGCTTTCAGCATTATAAATATAAGTATCATACCATATTAAATAAAGTGTCCCGTTTTCAAGATAGAACGAAGCTTCTCCGTTTTGCTGTTTGGGAATACTCACCGACCATTCATAATTGCCGCTGTAATTATACACATTAACGGCATTTGATTCTTTATAAAACACATATATGAGTTCTGTGTCTTTTTCATAGGCAACATTTGAAATCGGAGCATAGGTTTTAAGCTCTTCGTGGGTATTGCTGTAATCATCGATATCATTCCTATATAGTCCGTCAACAATAATCGAAAACACTATACCAATAAAAAACAGAATAAACAAAACAAGCACAAGAACTCTGAAAAACTTGCTTTTGATGCTTATTGTTCTGCCATCTGCATTATATTCAAAAGCCATATAATTACCTCACTATGAATAGTATTCATCTTTTCCCATAAGCCATTTCTTTGGGTTTTCGTCAATATACTGAACATGGAGCATATAATCGTAATCATCACGAATTATGTGGTCGTGAAATCGTGCTTGCCATATTGACCTTCCTATTTCCTTTGTAACAACGGTTTTAAAGCTTCTTATATCACTTGATACTGTTGTAGGGCAAGATGCCCTAATCTTGCCGTCATTATCCTTAACAATTATTAAATGAATATGATTTGGCATAATAACATAATGCTTAATACCGGGAATTAACAGCAAATGTTTTTCGGCAATTTTTCCGTAATCGGTTAACTCCGGTTTCGGCACGATGTGGGCATCGTGCCCTACAGTAATTCGGGAAAGGAGACATTTCATCTCCTTGGTGCATATAGTAATGAAATACGCACCGTTACTCGAATAATCATATTCTTTTAATCTTATACTTTTTCTTTTAGGCAAATCGTTCATACTTTGAGTAATACCATAACAGATGCATATTGTCAATTGTTATTTTAGTTATATTATTCACTTTGTGAATAGTTATATTTTTCGGCACAGCCGAAAAGTTAACGCAGAATAAAAAATCAGCAACCACTACTCGCCACTTGTCACTTGCCACTTGCCACAAAAAAAGAGTCCCGAAGGACTCTTTTTTAATTATTCTGCGTTTGAGCCTACCTTATTAGGATTGATTCTAACGCCGGGGCCCATTGTTGAAGCAACTGCACAGCTCTTAATGTACTGGCCTTTTGCTGCTTCGGGCTTTGCCTTGATGATAGCATCAAGAAGAGCGTTGAAGTTTTGGGTAAGCTTCTCTGTTCCGAAGGAAACCTTTCCGATCGGGCAGTGAATGATGTTTGTTTTATCAAGACGGTATTCAATCTTACCGGCTTTTGCTTCCTGAACAGCCTTAGCAACATCCATTGTTACTGTGCCTGCTTTCGGAGAAGGCATTAAGCCACGGGGACCGAGAACCTTACCGAGTCTACCAACGAATCCCATCATATCGGGAGAAGCGATAGCTACATCGAATTCCATCCAGCCGCCCTGGATTTTTGTAACGAGGTCTGCATCGCCTACTACATCAGCGCCTGCATCCTGAGCTGCCTTAGCAAGGTCGCCCTTTGCGAAAACTGCAACTCTTACGTCTTTACCTGTTCCGTTAGGAAGGATAACAGCACCACGAACCTGCTGGTCTGCGTGACGCGAGTCAACACCTAAACGAACGTGAACCTCAACTGTTTCATCAAACTTTGCCTTTGCTGTCTGAGCAACAAGGTCGAGAGCTTCTGTAGTTGTGTATAAATTAGCGCGGTCAATTAATTTTGCACCGTCTGTGTATTTCTTTCCGTGTTTCATAATAAATTACCTCCAGTGGTTAAATCGGATTTTTCCTCCCACACGGGGAATTAGTCTTCTACTACTACGCCCATGCTGCGTGCTGTTCCTGCTATCATAGACATAGCAGCTTCAAGTGATGCAGCGTTTAAGTCGGGCATTTTTGTTTCAGCAATCTTCTGAATGTCTGCTTTTGATATTGTTGCAACCTTGTTCTTGTTCGGAACACCTGATGCTGTTTCAATACCGCAAGCCTTCTTGATAAGAACTGCTGCAGGCGGTGTTTTTGTGATGAATGTGAATGAACGGTCATCATATACTGTGATAACAACAGGGATGATAAGACCAACATCATTCTTTGTTCTGTCGTTAAATTCCTTTGTGAAAGCAACGATATTAACACCGTGCTGACCGAGAGCAGGACCTACCGGAGGAGCCGGTGTTGCCTTGCCTGCAGGAATTTGAAGTTTAATTAAACCTACTACCTTTTGAGCCATAATTATTTTTCCTCCTAAAAATGTGGTAATTGGCGGAGTCGAAGCCGCAGCTTCTTTCCTCCCACTTCGTTGAAACATTCTTAATGATTGTTTCAACTCTCAAATCAAAACATTTTGCGTTTTAATTTGGTTTTAACGATTAATCTTCGACCTTTTCAAGCTGGTCAAGCTCAAAATCAACAGTTGTTTCTCTTCCGAACATTGAAACGGTTACCTGAACCGAATTATTAGGAATGTCGATTGATTCAACTGTTCCAGTAAAGCCCTCAAGAGGACCGTCTATAACATTGACGATATCGCCAACATTATATGTTACTTCTACTGATACCTTTTCTACTCCGAGATTCTTAACCTCTTCCTCGGTTAAAGGAACTGGTTTGCCCTCGGGGCCAACAAAGCCTGCGCAGCCTCTTGTGTTTCTTACAACATACCAGGTTTCGTCCGTCATAACCATTTTGATAAGAACATAGCTCGGGAAAATCTTTCTTTCGCTTTCCTTCTTTGTTCCGTCCTCCTTGATTTCAACAACCTTTTCAGTCGGAACAACTATTTCCTGAATCATATCGGTTAAGTTGCGGTTTTCAACCTTGATTTTAAGGTCGCTTGCAACCTTGTTTTCGTAGCCCGAAAAAGTATGTGCAACATACCATCTTGCTTCTTCCATAACAGCCTCCTCAGCTAATTAAATCATTTTTGATTAGTCAGCTTACTCAGAAGTTTCTTCTGCTGTTACTGTTGGTTCAGCTGTGTCTTCTTCAGTGTTTTCGGTAAGAACATCATCGGATGTTGCTGCATCAGTTTCTTCAGCAACAGTTGTTTCTTCAGTAGCCTGCTTCTTTATCCATTTTGTTCCCTGAGACAATCCAAAGTCGATTGCATAGATTATAACTCCGAGAATAAGGATAACAACAAGAACGATAACAGTATTTTTGAATACCTCTGCTGCCTTAGGCCAAACAACCTTCTTGCCTTCGCTTCTTACACCTTTGAAGAAAGCACCAATTGCTTTAAACGGATTCTTACGGGACTTCTTTTCTTTCTTGGCTTTCTTGTCGGCTTTTTTAGCTTTATCAGCTTTAGCCTCTTTAACGTCAGCCTTCTTAGCCTCTTTTTCTTCAGCCATCTTTTTCCCTCCGTTACTTTGTTTCTCTGTGAACTGTGTGTTTCTTACAGAATGGGCAATACTTGTTCATTTCAAGTCTGTCCGGTGTGTTTTTCTTGTTTTTCATTGTGTTGTAGTTGCGTTGTTTGCATTCAGTGCAAGCTAAAGTTACTTTAACTCTCATTTTGGCACCTCCTAAATTATTTCGATAACAATCTCCCTCGTTTGCACCTGCCTCACGCTCAGGCAAACACAAAATATTCAGGCAAAAAAATAAAACCCGAAATTCGAGGTATTTAAAAATATAGCATATTAGAAGTAACAAGTCAAGCATATTTTTCAAAAAAAGAAAATTATTGCAATTTCGCTTGTTTTGATATAAGATAAATAGGCGCAAACAGTAATCTGTTTGCAATATTATGAAAGGTGTTAAGGCTATGGATGTTATAGTTATCGGCGGCGGTGCAAGCGGAACGGTTTGCGCCATAAAAGCAAAACTGAATAATCCCGATATCAATATAACGGTGCTTGAACACCTTGATGCGCCCTGCAAAAAGATTTATGCAACGGGCAACGGAAGATGCAATATAACAAATAAGAATGCATCTGATTTTGAAACAACGAAGCAGTTTTTTGAATCAATCGGGCTTATAATGCGTGAAAGCGCTGAAGGCAGAATGTATCCCTATTCAAATCAGGCATCGGGTGTTGTTGACACACTTGTTTCCTGCTGCAACAAGCTCGGTATAAATATAGTAACCGAATGCGAAACGCTTCGCCTTGAAAAAGTCGGAAATTCGTTCAATGTTTTCACAACAAAGGGCGTTTTCACAGGCGATGTGCTTGTTCTTGCAACGGGCGGAATGGCTCAGAGCGCGCTCGGCTCTGACGGAAGCGGATATAATCTTGCAAAAGCCTTCGGGCACACTGTAACGGAGCTCTCCCCTGCCCTTGTTCAGCTTAAATCGCCCAACAAAAGCTGCAAGCAATTAAAAGGAATACGAACAAAATGCAATGTTAAGCTTGAAGCCGATTCAAAAATAATCGCCGAGGAATTCGGTGAGGTTTTGTTCACCGATTACGGTCTTTCGGGAATTGTGATAATGGATTTATCGCAGTATGTCAGCGACGAAAAAATTGCAAAAAATGAACAGCGATACAGCGCGGTTATTGATTTCATTCCCGAAATGAGTGAAGAAGAACTGCTTGAGCATTATAATAAGTTTTCGGGTTTTGAAGGAATTCTTCCTGCAAAGCTCTGCGCTGTTTTAAACCGTCAGGCAGACGGTGACGGAGAAAAAATGTCTAAATACTTAAAAAACTGGCGTCTGATAATAAACGGCACAAAGGGATATGACTACGCACAAATTACAAAGGGCGGAGTCAGCCTTGATGAAATTGATGAAAACAATGAATCAAGGCTCTGCGAAAACCTTTATATTATCGGTGAGCTTACGGATAATCAGTTCCCCTGCGGTGGATATAACTTAAACTATGCCTTTTCAAGCGCGGTTAAAGCGGCGAATAGCATTAGCGGATAATGAATAGAAGTTAATTATGATTAGAGTTAATGAAATAAAACTGAATCTTGATGAAAATGAAGCCTTGTTGAAAACAAAAGCAGCAAAGCTTCTTAAAATCAATGAAAAATATATCACAAAGCTGAGCATATTCAAAAAGAGCGTTGATGCGCGCAAAAAGGACGATGTTCATTTTTCATACAGCGTTGATGTTGAAATTGCGCTTGATGAACAGCAGATTGTCGGCAAATGCAAATCAAACAAGGTTCAGCTTGTTAAGCCATATGCGTATCAGCCGCCCGAAAACAAAAGGCGCAGCGCCTTCCGTCCCGTTATAGTTGGCTTCGGACCTGCAGGAATGCTCGCAGGGCTTATCCTTGCCGAGCAGGGACTTGAACCCATTATCCTTGAACGCGGAAAGGATATTGACGCACGCCAGAGGGATGTTAATGAATTCTGGCAGAAAGCAAAGCTTGATGAGGAATCAAATGTTCAGTTCGGTGAAGGGGGCGCAGGCACTTTTTCAGACGGAAAGCTGACAACGGGAATTAAAAGCCCCCACATCAGAAAAGTGCTTGAAGAGCTTTATGAAGCAGGCGCGCCCGAGGAAATTCTTTATTCCTCGAAACCACATGTCGGAACGGACAGGCTTGCCGTTGTTGTTAAAAACATACGCAAAAAGATTGAACGCCTCGGCGGTGAAATAAGGCTTGAAAGCAAGCTTGAAAAGCTTCATATCGCAAACGGTTTTGTTCACGGTGTGAGATATAAAAAGGACAATGAATATTTTGATATAGAAACAGACAGCGTTATTATGGCAATCGGTCACAGCGCAAGAGACACTGTTGAAATGCTTTATAAACTGGGTGTTGAAATAATTCAGAAGCCGTTTTCAGCAGGTGCAAGAATAGAGCATCCGCAGAGCCTTATCAATAAGACTCAGTACGGCAAATTTGCTTCGCATCCGAAACTCGGCGCAGCTGATTATAAGCTTGCCTGCCACGGACTTCATGAAAGAGGAGCATACACCTTCTGTATGTGCCCGGGCGGTACGGTTGTTGCCGCTGCAAGCGAGGAGGGCGGAGTTATTGTTAACGGAATGAGTTCCCTTGCCCGTGACGGTGAAAACGCAAACAGCGCGCTGCTTGTCGGCATTGAGCCAAAGGATTTCCCGAGCGAGCATCCGCTTGCAGGAATATACTATCAGCGCGAAATCGAGCAGAAGGCGTTTGAGCTTGCAGGAAGCAATTACAAAGCGCCTGCACAGCTTGTCGGCGACTTTCTTAAAAACAAAAAAAGCACCGCCCTTGGCGATGTTAACCCGACCTATCCTATTGGCGTTACGCTTACAAAGCTTGATGAGTGCCTGCCCGACAGGGTTACTCAGACAATGAGAAGCGCCATAGTTGAAATGGATAAGAAGCTGAACGGATTTGCGCTTTATGATGCTGTTTTAACAGCGCCCGAAACAAGAAGCTCAAGCGCTGTAAGAATTATCAGAGATGAATTTTTACAATGCAACATAAGAGGCGTTTACCCCTGCGGTGAAGGCGCAGGCTATGCAGGCGGAATTGTTTCCGCAGCAGTTGACGGAATTAAATGCGCGCACGCGGTTTTAGAGGATGAACATTAAAAGGCAGCTCACCGAGCTGCCTTTTTCATATCCTAAAACCTATTTATACTTTTGTTTCACAATATAAACAGCGATATGTTCCCTTGCCATCCGTGCGCTTGAAAACATGGTCTATTGCTTCATTATTGCATATGCAGCGCGGATTGGGACAGCGAACAACATTAACAAGCTTCTCGGGCAGAGAGAGCTTTTTCTTTTCTGTGCATCTGCTGTCTTTAATAACATTAACGGTTGCGTCGGGGGCAATAAAAGCAATCAAATCAAGGTCTAAATCAATAAGCTCGTTAATCTTTATGATATCCTTTGTCTGCTGCTTTTTGGACTTTGCATTTGTTATAATCGCAACCTGGCACGAAAGCTTTGAGAGCTTTAATATTTCATAAACGCTCATTGCCTTGCCTGCAGGAATATGGTCTATAACATATCCGTTTTCGATTGAATCTATATTCAAAGCAGTTCACCCCATTTCAGCAGTGTTATAATCAGCGCCATACGGATATATTTGCCGTTGAGCGCCTGTTCAAAATACTTTGCGCGAGGGTCATCGTCAACAGAGGTTGCAATTTCATTAACTCGCGGAAGCGGATGCATAATGGTGAGGTTATCCTTTGCGTTTTTAAGCTTTTCGGGGTCGAGAATAAATGCATCCTTATGCTTTAAATATTCCTCCTCCGAGAAGAAGCGTTCGCGCTGAATTCGTGTCATATACAGAATGTCGAGCTGCGGCATAACCGCCTCCATCTTTTCAACCTCCGCATACTGACAGCCGCTCGGCTCAAGCACATCGGTTTTGATATATTCGGGAACGGAAAGCTCGCTCGGTGAGATAAGAACAAATTTAACATTCTTATAACGGCTCATAGCCTTTATAAGTGAATGAACAGTTCTGCCGAATTTCAAATCACCGCATAAGCCAACGGTTAAATTATCAAATCTGCCCTTTTCTCTGTAAATCGTCAGAAGGTCGGTGAGTGTCTGCGTAGGATGCGCGTGACCGCCGTCACCTGCATTGATAATCGGAACTGTTGCCTTATCCGCAGCAACTCGCGGTGCACCCTCAAGGGGATGGCGCATTGCGATAATATCGGCATAGCACGAAACCATTCTTGCAGTATCCTCAACGCTTTCACCCTTGCTTGCCGATGACGACGCAGCCTCGGAAAAACCGAGCACATTGCCTCCAAGCTCCATCATCGCCGCTTCAAACGAAAGACGCGTTCTGGTGCTGGGCTCGAAGAATAGGGTTGCAAGCTTTTTTCTTTTGCAGATGTCGCAGTATTTATCGGGATTTTCGATAATATCCTCGGCAAGTGCAATAAGCTCATCGATTTCTTTTAATGATAAATCAGTTGTGTCAAGTAAATGTCTCATTCTTTTGCACCGTTAATTTTAAGATAGTTTTTAATTCTTTCAACATTTTCGCGGTTGCTTTCATCCTCTTCAAGATATTCGATAATATCGTAAACATCAACAACCGAATATACGGGAAATCCGTATTCCTCGCCAACCTCAGCCATTGCGGATTTTTCGGTTTTGCCCTTTTCCTTGCGGTCAACCATAACAAAAACTGCGGCAACCCTTGCATTAAGCGAGGATAAAACTGCCATGCTTTCGCGGATGGCTGTTCCTGCGGTTATAACATCCTCAACGATAACAATTTTTTCGTTATCCTTCGGCGTATAGCCAACAAAAACTCCGCCCTCGCCGTGGTCTTTTTCCTCTTTTCTGTTGAAGAAAAACGGAACATCAAGACCGTTTTTTGCAAGCGCTACGGCAACCGATACGGCAATCGGAATTCCCTTATATGCAGGACCGTATAAAACCGTTTTTTCATTACCGATTTTTTCAAAATAAGCCTTTGCATAAAACTCGCCGAGCTTTTGAATCTGCTCGCCCGTTTTTATATCGCCTGCGTTGATGAAATACGGAATTTTTCTGCCGCTTTTCGCGGTGAAATCACCGAATTTCAAAACGCCTGCACCTTCAAGAAACTGAATAAATTCTCTTTTGTAACTCTCCATTTTGTTCTCCTTTTATTTGACCGAGCGCAGCGAGAAACCTACAACTCGGAACTCGGCACTCGCAACTCGAAACTTAATCAACAAATTCCTTTACGCATCTTCTATATGCTGCAACGGGGTCATCCGCCTGCGTTATCGGTCTGCCGACAACAATGTAGTCAGAACCGATTTGCTTTGCTTTTTCGGGGGTTGTAACACGAACCTGGTCGCCAACCTCGCCGTCTGCAAAACGCACACCCGGGGTTACTGTTATAAACTCACTTCCGCAGGCGTTTTTAACCATACCTGCTTCAAGCGGTGAGCAAACAACGCCGTCGAGCCCTGCTGTTTTTGCGTTTTCGGCATATTTAACTATTGTATCGTTGATTGATGCATTGATGAGCAGCTCGTTTTGCATTCTTTCCTCGCTTGTTGAGGTGAGCTGAGTTACTGCAATCAGAATGGGTCTTGTTCCGTCCTCACGGGTTAAGCCCTCAAGCGCAGCCTTCATCATATCAATAGTTCCTGCTGCGTGAAGATTGGTCATATCAACATCAAGAGAGGAAAGCACTGCCATTGATTTTTTAACTGTATTCGGAATATCGTGAAGCTTTAAATCAAGGAAGATTTTATGTCCCCTTCTTTTAATTTCCTTAACTATTGAAGGACCTTCGGCATAATAAAGCTCCATACCGATTTTAACAAAGGGCTTTTCCTCGGAAAACTTATCGAGAAAAGCGAAGGTTTTTTCAGCGCTGTCGAAATCGCAGGCAATTATAACATCCTTACCCATCAGTCAACCACTCCTATTATATCTGATATTTTTTCTATGCCGAGCTTTTCACATTCCTTCGGAAGCTCGGTTATTATATTTTTGCAGGCAAAGGGGTCTACAAGATTTGCCGCGCCAACCTGAACGGCAGTTGCCCCTGCCATCATCATTTCAATAACATCCTTTGCAGTTGAAACGCCGCCGCAGCCCATTACGGGAATATTGCAAGCCTTTGCAACCTGGTAAACCATACGCACTGCAACGGGAAATACTGCATCGCCCGAAAATCCGCCCATTTTGTTTGCAATAACGGGCTGTCTTTTCTTAATGTCAATTCTCATTCCGAGAAGAGTGTTGATAAGGCAGATGCCGTCTGCGCCTGCTTCCTCGCAGGCTTTTGCGATTGCAGTAATATCGGTTACATTCGGGCTGAGCTTAATGAAAACGGGCTTTGTTGTTACCTCTTTAACCGCCCTTGTTACCTCTGCAGCGCAGTCGGGGTCCGTTCCGAAGCTCATTCCGCCGCCGTGAACATTGGGGCATGAAACATTAACCTCAAGTATGCCGACCTGCTCCTGCTTATCAAGAAGCTCGCAAGTATAGGCATAATCCTCAACCGAAAAGCCCGAAACATTTGCTATAACGGGTTTATGAAAATATTCTTTCATTTCGGGAAGCTCGTGCTCTATAACATGATGCACACCGGGATTCTGAAGCCCCACAGCGTTTATCATTCCGTTTTTGCATTCTGCAATTCTTGGTGTTGGATTGCCGAAGCGCGCGTCCCTTGTTGTTCCCTTAAACGAGAACGAGCCGAGAATATTAATATCGTAAAAATCCTTGAATTCCTTGCCGAAGCCGAAGGTGCCCGAAGCAGGAACAACGGGATTATCAAGGGTGAGCCCTGCTAAATTAACGGATAAATCTACCATAGGATTTCCTCCCTTTCAAGAACGGGACCGTCCTTGCAGATTCGCTTGTAGCCGTCCTTCGTTTTGCAGGAACAGCCCATACAAGCGCCGAAGCCGCAGCCCATTCTCTCTTCAAAGCTGAACTGACCGCTTGTTTTAACAGCGGCTTCAACTGCTTTAAACATCGGCATAGGTCCGCAGGTGTAGAAGTAATCATAATGGGCCGCACCCAGCGCATCGGTTACAAAGCCTTTTATGCCATAGCTGCCGTCAACGGTTGTTACAAAGGTTTCACAGCCGATTGCCTTGAATTCATTTTCCAAAAACACTTCATCAGCAGTGTTGAAGCCGAGAATAACCGAGGGCTTTTGTCCGCTTTCAATCAGGCATTTTGCAAGATAGTAAAGCGGTGGCACGCCGACACCGCCGCCGATTAGAAGCGGCTTTTTTGATTTAGAAATATCATAGCCGTTGCCGAGCCCTGTTAATATATCAAGCTCCTCGCCCTGCTGCATTTCACACATCTGCTCAGTGCCCTCGCCTACAACCTTATAGATTAAAGTGAGCTTGTTTTCCCCACAATCGCAAACTGAAATCGGACGGCGCAGGAATCTGCCATCGAGCTTGATATTAACAAACTGACCGGGTGCGGTTATTTTTGATGTATCGCCCTCAAGAAGCATTTTATAAACATCTTTGGCGATTTTTTTGTTTTCAATAATATTAAACATAAATAATCCTTTAAATCACGAATCACGTACCACGGGTCACGGGTCACGTTTACTCTGCGTCTATCGTCGATACGCCGAGTGTTATCTCTTCAAGTACATCAAGCAGCACGCGCACCGTATCAAGCGATGTGAACATTGTTACATTGTTATCAACTGCTGCGCGGCGGATTGACGAGCCGTCGGAATGGCTGTCGCCTGCGTTGATGTCAATGGTGTTGATAACATATGCAATATGTCCCTGACGAAGAGCAACAAGAATTTCATCGCTTCCGTTTTGCGAAATCTTCTGACGAACTCTTGTTCTTATGCCGTGCTCTTTAAGATATTTTGCAGTTCCCTCTGTTGCCTCGATATTGAATCCGAGCTCATAGAAGCGCTGAACAAGAGGAAGCGCCTTTGGCTTATCGTTATCTGCAATCGTTACAAGCACTGTTCCGTAGTTTGCAACATTGAGTCCCGATGCCTGAATTGCTTTATATAATGCACGGTTGAGGTGCTTATCATAACCGATTGCCTCGCCCGTTGATTTCATTTCGGGTGAAAGATAGGTATCCATACCCTTGAGCTTGCTGAACGAGAATGCAGGCGCTTTAACATACCAACGCTTCTTCTCGGCAGGATAAACCTCTGTGCAGCCCTGCTCTTTGAGCGAATGACCTAAGATAACCTGAGTTGCAATATGCGCCATCGGCACCGAGGTTGCCTTTGATAAGAACGGAACCGTTCTTGATGAACGCGGATTAACCTCGATTACATAAACATCCTCTTTTTCATCGGCAATGAACTGGATGTTATAAAGTCCGATAATGCCGATTGCCTTGCCGAGCTTAACAGTGTAGTCAAGTATTTTATCCTTAACATTCTGCGAAACCGAGAAGGTTGGATAAACCGAAATACTGTCGCCCGAATGAACGCCCGTTCTTTCAACGTGCTCCATAATTCCCGGAACAAAAACATTCTCGCCGTCGCAGATTGCATCAACCTCGAGCTCCTTGCCCATAATGTATTTATCAACCAGAACGGGCTGTTCGGTGTTGATTTCAACCGCAGTCTGCAGATAGTGACGAAGGCTTTCCTCATTTGCAACAATCTGCATTGCGCGTCCTCCGAGAACGAAGGAAGGACGAACTAAAACGGGATAGCCTATTTCCTTTGCAACCCTTACACCCTCTTCAATATCCGTTACTGCAAGTCCCTTGGGCTGCGGTATACCGAGGGCTTCCATAACCTTTTCAAAGGAATCGCGGTTTTCGGCTCTGTCGATTGCCTTAACATCTGTTCCGATAATCGGAACTCCAAGTGCATCAAGCGGTGCAGCAAGATTTATTGCCGTCTGTCCGCCGAGTGACACAACTATTCCGAGAGGATTTTCAAGCTCGATTATATTCATAACATCCTCAACGGTGAGGGGCTCAAAATAAAGCTTATCCGAGGTTGTGTAGTCGGTTGAAACGGTTTCGGGGTTGTTGTTTATGATAATTGCTTCATAGCCTGCATCGCGGATCGACCAGATTGCGTGAACTGTTGAGTAATCAAATTCAACGCCCTGACCGATTCTGATTGGTCCCGAGCCAAGCACAACAATCTTCTTTTTATCGCTTACAATGCTTTCGTTTTCCTGCTCATAGGTTGAATAGAAATACGGAACATAGCTATCAAACTCGGAAGCGCAGGTATCTATCATCTTGTATACGGGGAAAATGCCGTTTTCTTTTCTGAGAGCGAAAACCTCGGCTTCCGTCAAGCCCCATACTATTCCGATATATTTATCGGAAATGCCCATTCTCTTTGCATCCTTAAGAGTCTGAACATCGCCCTTGTTATCCTTCAGCACATTTTCAAACTCAACGATATTCTTGAGCTTGTCGAGGAAGAACATATCAATTTTTGTTGCGTTATAGATTAAGTTGAGGTCTACGCCGTTTCTGATTAGCTGACCTATTGCAAAAAGTCTGTCGTCAGTTCCCGTTTTGATATATTCAATCAGCTCATCGCTTGAAAAGCTGTCGAACTTCTTATCGTAGAGGTGGCAAACGCCGATTTCAAGCGAACGGATTGCCTTAAGCAGGCTTTCCTCCATTGTTCTGCCGATTGCCATAACCTCGCCCGTTGCCTTCATCTGAGTGTTGAGCGTGTTGTTTGCATCTGCAAATTTATCAAACGGAAAACGCGCAATCTTTGAAACAACATAGTCAAGAGTCGGCTCAAAGGAAGCAGGCGTGTTTGCAATCTGAATTTCATCAAGGCGCATACCAACGGCGATTTTTGCGCTGACTCTTGCAATAGGATAGCCCGATGCCTTTGAGGCAAGCGCCGAGGAACGCGAAACTCTTGGGTTAACCTCGATAAGATAGTAGTTAAAGGAATGGGGGTCGAGCGCAAACTGAACATTGCAGCCGCCCTCTATTTCAAGCTCGCGGATGATTTTCAGAGCGCTGTCGCGCAGCATATGATATTCTTTATTTGTTAATGTCTGCGAGGGTGCAACAACAACACTGTCGCCCGTATGAACACCAACGGGGTCGATATTTTCCATATTACAGATGGTTATTGCGGTGTCGTTTGCATCGCGCATTACTTCGTATTCAATTTCCTTATAGCCCTTGATTGACTTTTCAACAAGAACCTGATGAACGGGAGAAAGCGCAAGCGCATTTTTCAGCATTGTTCTGCATTCTTCTTCATTATCTGCAAAGCCGCCGCCCGTTCCGCCGAGTGTGAAGGCAGGACGAAGCACAACGGGATAGCCGATTTCCTCGGCAGCACGAAGTCCGTCCTCAAGGGTGTTTGTTATCTCACTCGGAAGCACAGGCTCGCCGAGCGATTCGCAGAGCTCCTTGAATTTTTCTCTGTCCTCAGCTCTTTCGATTGCTTCAAAGGAGGTTCCGAGAATTTCAACATCGCATTCCCTTAAAACGCCCTTTCTTGCAAGCTGAACTGCAAGGTTGAGCCCCGTCTGTCCTCCAAGTGACGGAAGAATTGCGTCGGGGCGCTCGTGGCGGATAATTCTTGCAACATATTCAAGTGTTAAAGGCTCCATATAAACCTTATCGGCTATATCGGTATCGGTCATAATGGTTGCAGGGTTTGAGTTGATTAAAACAACCTCATAGCCCTCCTCACGAAGCGCAAGGCAAGCCTGTGTTCCCGAATAGTCGAATTCGGCAGCCTGTCCGATAACAATGGGACCCGAGCCGATTACAAGAACCTTGTTTATATCAGTACGCTTAGACATTGACCTTCGCCTCCTTATCCATTAATTTTATGAACTTATCAAAAAGGTATTCGCTGTCCTGCGGACCTGGTGCGCTTTCGGGGTGGTACTGCACCGAGAAAAGCTTGTTTTCGGGTGATTCAACGCCCTCGGCAGTGTTATCAAGCAAATTGATATGCGTCATTGTAAGCTCGGTGTTTTCAAGCGAGGCAGTGTCAACAGCATAGGAATGATTCTGCGAGGTTATTTCAAGCTTGCCCGTTTTTAAATTCTTAACGGGATGATTGCCGCCCCTGTGGCCGAACTTCATTTTGAAGGTTTTAGCGCCGAGCGCGAGAGAAATCATCTGATGGCCGAGGCATATTCCGAAAATCGGAAGCTTGCCCTTAAGCTGACGAACAACCTCGATAACCTCGGTTACATCCTCGGGGTTGCCCGGTCCGTTTGAGAGGAATAAGCCGTCGGGCTTCATTGAGAGGATTTCCTCGGCTGTTATGTTATAGGGAACAACGGTTACATTGCAGCCCTTTTCATTAAGCTTGCGGACTATGTTCATTTTAATTCCGCAATCTATCGCAACAACATCGTATTTATGATTTGGCGTTCTTGAATACCAGCGCTTTTTGCACGAAACACGCGACACCATATCGGTTGGTATTCTGTAGTTAATCAGCATTTTATATGCCTTATCAAAGGGCATATCGGCATCGCAAATCATAACCTTCATACTTCCCTCATCGCGGATGATTCGGGTTATCATTCTTGTGTCCACTCCGCTGATACCCGGAATATCGTATTCATCAAGAACCTCGGAAAGAGTTTTTGTGTATCTGAAATTCGAAGGCAAATCGTTGTATTCGCGAACAATAAGACCGCCCATAGTGGGAACTCTTGTTTCAAAATCCTCGTCGCAGATTCCGTAGTTACCGATAAGAGGATATGTCATACAAACCATCTGGTCGGTGTAAGACGGGTCAGACAGTATTTCCTGATATCCAACCATCGAGGTGTTGAAAACGATTTCATTTATAGCGGTTTTCTCGGCGCCAAAGCCGTAGCCGTAAAACTCTTTACCGTTTTCAAGGATGATTTTTTTGTTATATGGCTTCATAAACGACCTCTCCTTCGCATATAGTCATAATATTTTTTCCGCAAAGCTTCCAGCCCTCAAAGGGTGTTGCCCTGCCCATAGATTTGAATTCATCGGGGTTCACCGTGAATTCTCGGTTAATATCAATCAGCGCTAAATCGGCGGTTTCGCCCTCGGCTATTCTGCCGCTGCCGAGGCTGAATATCTCCCTCGGCTTAACGCTCATAAGCTCTATAAGCTTTTCAAGGGTTATAACCCCCGTTTTAACAAGCTTTGTATACAGCACGGGGAACGCGGTTTCAAGCCCGACTATTCCCATTGCCGAGCCTGCAAGCCCCTTGCTTTTTTCCTCTTTTGAATGGGGCGCGTGGTCGGTTGCTATAACATCAACAGTGCCGTCGATTATGCCATCAATCAGAGCTTGTCTGTCCTCGGCTGAACGCAGGGGCGGATTCATTTTAAAGCGTCCTTCCTCTTTCATATCCATATCGCAAAGGGTTAAATAGTGCGGTGCGGTTTCGCAGGTTACGCGCACTCCCCTTGCCTTTGCTTTTCTGATAATTTCAACGCTTTCCTTTGTTGAAATATGGCAAACATGGTAACGGCAGCCCGTTTCTCCGGCAAGACGGCAATCCCTTTCAATCTGCGCCCATTCGCTTTCGGAGCAAATGCCCTTATGACCGTGCAGGCGCGCATATTCGCCGCCGTGAATATATCCGCCTTTTAACAGCTCGTTTACTTCGCAGTGGGCGGATATAACCTTGCCAAGCCCGGCACAGCACTTCATAGCTTCTTTCATATCGCTTTCGCCCTGAACGCCGCAGCCGTCATCCGAAAAGCCGACTGCAATATCCTTTAGGCTTTCAAAATCAACAAGCTCACCCTCGCCCTTTCTGCC
This sequence comes from Oscillospiraceae bacterium, assembly GCA_015065505.1. GTDB lineage: Bacteria > Bacillota > Clostridia > Oscillospirales > Acutalibacteraceae > Eubacterium_R. The sequence goes on along the minus strand of SVQE01000011.1, from coordinate 16,640 downwards.
TTTGGTGATTGAAGCAAAAGGATGAACCTTTATAACAGCATCGCGCTCAATTATATCCGTTTGTGCTTTTATCCCCGAAACGGAATCGGGAACGGGGTTAACATTTGGCATTGAGCAAACATCTGTGTAGCCCGAAGCAGCCGCAGCCTCGGTGCCTGTTTTAATCGTTTCTTTATATGAAAAACCGGGCTCACGAAGATGAACATGAACATCTGCGAAACCCGGAATTAAATAGTTATTTTTACAATCAATAATACGCTCAGCCCCATCGGAAGAAACAGAAACACCAATAGCGCTGATTTTTGAGTTTTCTATGAGTATTTCGTTTTGAACAAAACCGTTTCCCGTGTAGACGAGAGCATTTTTAAGAACTAACTTCATAAGTAAAGCCCTATCCTTTCGGAAGAATATTATATAATAATAGGGACTTAGTGTCAATATGTTAAAATGTACAAAATGTGACGTAGTTTCGCGTTTCGAGTTGCACATTGCGCGTTCTCGGTATACGACCAACGGTTCCAAAATCTGTTATCTTACTTATTATCTTGCTTACTTTCTTGCTTATTATGAGCAACAATAAACACCAATTAAAAACAAACGCCATTTGCCGTCGCAGACCCGAAATTCTCCATTCTCAATTCTCAATTATAAAAAATCGCAGAGCGTTTTCAGCTCTGCGGTTTATCGGTTTTTCCTGATTCTTTTCTTCCTATTGTAATAATCCTTACAATTACTGTGCTTAAAACAAGATTTATTGCAAGTTCAATCAAGAAGTTAATTCCCACAACTCCTGTTATAACAAAAAGTCCTGCGTTTTCAGCACCAGCCGCGGTTGCCCATTCGGTTATGGTCGGCATAAAGAAAAGCCAGCAGCCTATTACGAACACCCCTGTATTTACAACAGGAGCTGTAATTCCTGCTATGATTGCCGCAAAAAGCTTATTTTTAGTTTCAATAAGTCTGTAAACTGCGCTTGCTGCAAGACCCATAAGCACGCCCTTAAGTATTACAACCGCAATGGTTGCCACAGGATTCAGTGTCAGAAACAGTTGCGCATCGCCGGTACCTATGGGTCTGGGCAATAATACAAGAAGTCCAAATTCCAACCCCAAAATAGCACCAGTACCAATTCCGTACACAGCTGCTCCAACAATAATTGGCGCCAAAACAAGTGTGATTGAAAACGGTCCGATTTTAATGTACTCAGCAAGGTGTTGAAGAACAAAAACGATTGCCATAAAAAGTGCTGTGCCAACAATTTTTCTTGTGTTTGTTTTCATATTTAGTTTTCCTTTCTGCTACTGTTCCGAAAGCCGATATAAAACACAAAATATCTGCTTTTGAGAAATACCGTTTTTTCTCTGTGGATACAATGCGCTGTTATTATATCAGATATTTAATAAATGTCAATCTGTAAAGTTCACAAATTAATGTTGAATTAAGAGCGAATAATATGTATAATAATATAGATAATTTTTTGAAAAGAGAAGAATAAAAATGACTTATAAATATAAAACAAGCAAAACCTGCTCAAGAGAAATAACCATTGATATAAATGATGACAACACTATTGAAAATGTTTCATTTCTCGGCGGCTGCAACGGCAATTTAAAAGGCATCGGCGCACTTGTTAAGGGCAGAAAAATTGACGAGGTTATTGATTCTCTTAAGGGAATTGACTGCAATTTCAGAGGAACCTCCTGCCCCGACCAGTTGGCAAAGGCACTTGAAGAAATAAAATTGTCTGAGCGCAGCGAGTAACCGATTTGGCTTCCCCTTGAGGGGAAGCTGTCTGCGAACACTTGAAGCAGACTGATGAGGTGGCTATACTGTAACTGTGTTGTTAAGGCAACACACCTCATCCACCGCAAGCGGTCCCCCTTCCCCTCAAGGGGAAGGCAAATAGGTTAGGTGATTATTTATGTTCAAATTAGAAAGTAAACGCTTAAAGCGTGAATTTAAAATTGCAAACAACACCTTTTACGCAAGCCAGATTCACAACAAAATTTCAGATATGAATTTCGTTCCCGACGGAAATTCAAGCGAATTTGTTATTTATCTTGAGGACGGCACGCAGTTTTCATCAAAGAGGCTTCCCGTTGTTTCATCAAGCGAGGAAAACGGCAGGCTCAGCTTCACCTTTGCCGAAAACAAGGGGGTTAGCGTAACTGTTGACTACTGGGTTCACGCAGACGGAAATTCACTGTGCAAGCAGCTCACCATAAATCAGAGTGACGATATGGTTATCAATGCCGTTCTGCTTGAAAACTTCGGTATTGTTAATTCCAAAACGCATTTCGGAGTCGGCAAAATTGAGGGAAGCGAAATACCCGAATACCAGGCTGTGCTCGGTCAGCCGTTTTTCATTGACTCGCTGTTCTTTGGCTGTGAATTTCCTGCAACAGATAACAGAATCCGCCACGGCAGAGGTCAGGTAAGATATTTCATCGGCAAAAATGTTCACAACTTCAAATGCCCCGTAACCGTTATGGGTGCGGCAAGCGACAACACTCTTTTTGAGGTTAAGAAGGCATTTTTTGAATACATTGATTTCATCAGCCTGAAAAGAGAGCTACGTTTCAACTACAACAGCTGGTTTGAAGGCATGGGCAAAATCAATGAAGAGCAGATTAAATCCCTCTTCACCGAGGTTCGCGAACAGCTTACACAGCACGGCGCACCTAAAATCGACAGCTTCGTTGTTGACGACGGCTGGCAGAAAAACAAAGCAAAATTCTGGGAAATAAACACAAAGGCTTTCCCGAATGAGCTTAAGGATATTTCCGCACTTGCAGGCAATTTCGGGGGCAGCTTCGGTTTATGGCTGTCGCCAAGGGGCGGTTATAAATACAGCAATAAAATGGGCAAAAAAATCCAGAGCGGAAACAACGGATACTTTGATGCCGAATCAAACGCCGTTTGCGTTGGCTCAAGGAAATATATTGATTTGCTCGGCGAATTTCTCAGCGATAAAATCAGAGAGCTTTCAATTAGCTATCTGAAGCTTGACGGTTTTTCACTTTCGCCCTGTAAAAACGAAAAGCACGACCATATGACGGGCGGCGAAAACGATATGTATTTCACCACTGAAATGTGGCACAGCTGGATTGCACTTTTTGAAAAGCTCAGAAGCGTAAACAGCGATTTGTTTATAAATATGACCTGCTATGTTAACCCGTCTCCGTGGTGGCTGCAGTGGGTTAATTCGATATGGCTTCAAAACAGCGCCGATATAGGCTTTGCGGAAAATATTGAAGAGCAAAGCAGGCTTGACGCCGAGCTTACCTACCGCGATTCAAGATATTACGACTGCATTATCCGCAGAAGCTCCGCCCTGCCCCTTAACGCGATTTATAATCATGAGCCTATATACGCAAGGGCTGCAGGAACTGAATACAGCGACCAGGAATTTGCAAAATACATTTTCTGGAATGTAATCAGAGGCCAGGCGCTCAACGAGCTGTATATCTCGCCCGAGATTATGAACAATGCAAAATGGGCGTCCCTTGCAAGCGCAATGAGTTTTTTGAAAAACAACTATCATATTCTTAAAAATGCAACATTCATAGGCGGAAACCCCGAAGAGAACAATATTTACGGATATGTTTCCTTCACTGAAGATGGCGAAGGCATTGTTGCACTGAGAAATCCGACGGACGAAAACACTCCGCTTACTCTTACCTTCAACAAGCTGATGGGTGTCAGCGAGAACTTCCAGAATACAAGATGCCAGGCAATATACCTTACATCACAGCTTGATACGGGCGGATTTTTCTCATACAACGAAAAGCTTGATATAACACTTCATCCGTTTGAACTGATGATTTTGAAATTCACAAAATAAGCTATAACAAACTGTGAGGACATAATTATGAAATGTACTGAATGCAACAGCAAAAACATAGAAAAGGTTGAGGATAAATACATCTGCAAGGATTGCGGCGCAGAGATTGAGGTTAAAAAGAGCTCACCGCTTAAAGAAACACTAAGCTTTCTTCTTCCTATAATTATTGCGCTTATTGTTGCAATGCTTCTTAAAACCTTTGTGTTTGCAAATGCCGTTGTTCCGACGGGCTCAATGCTCAACACAATCCACGAGGGCGACAGAATTATTGCAAGCCGAATTGAATATTATTTCAACGACCCCGAGAGATACGATATCATCATTTTCAAGGCTCCCGATGAGGTTGCTAAAGGAAATGAAAAGGAATACTATGTTAAAAGAATTATCGGGCTTCCGGGCGAAACAATAACCATTGTTAACGGCGTTGTTTATGCAACGGATAAGGACGGAAACACCTCTCAGCTTGAGGATGAATTCATAACCGCGTGCACGCCCACAGGTAATTTCGGACCGTACACCGTCCCCGAAAACAGCTATTTCGTTATGGGTGATAACAGAGAAAGCTCAATCGATTCGCGCTACTGGATTACAACGAACTATGTTGACCGCGATTTGATTATCGGAAAGGTAAAATTCAGGTATTATCCCTTCAACACCTTCGGAAAGCTTGACGAAAAAGATTATTAAAAAAAGAGGTTGCTTCACAAAAGTGAAACAACCTCTTTTTCTTATTTACGGTCGTTATTTAGTAGTAACTGATTTGCTGTCGCTCCATTTGCTGTACTGAGTTTTGCCGTTAATCTTCTTATATGCTCTGATTCTTACATAATACTTTTTGTTTGTTTTAAGATTCTTAACGGTTAATGAAGCATTCTTTGTGCTCTTTTTCTTTGCATTTTTGAAGGACTTTGATGTGCTGTACTGAATCTGATAGCCGTCAACAGAGCTTACCTTGTTCCACTTTGCCGTGAAGGATTTACTGCCCTTAGTAACCGATGCGAGCTTCGGTGTGCCGAGCTTTGAAACGGTTACCTTTATTTTTTTGCTGCAATGGCAGCATTTGTATTCCCTTTCTCCCGCTGCTTTGAAGGTTGCATGCTTTGTTAATTTTGAATCCTTTTTATAGTAAACATGCTTGCCTTCACGAATTGCATTTGTGCAGTAAACACGAATTTTATCAAGCGCGTCGTTACCTCTGCCCTTGGTGCTGAAAAGTCCGTACGGGTCAGTAAAACTCTCAGCGTCGAAAGGCTGGGGTTCTTCATAAAGATAATAGCTGTCGTAGGCTCTGTCGTCGATATATTCGCCTTCTTCAGAATCGTAATCTGCGTCGTATGCTCCTACCTCAATAGCCTGCCACTGCATAAGAGTGCCTTCATATTTAATGGATTTAATTCCTGTTTTATTTCCGAATGCATAGTATTCAATCGTTTTGACGCTCGTCGGAATAATCAGAGTCTTTAAGTTTGTTCCTCCTTCACAGAAAGCCCACTGCTTAATCTTTTTAACGCTTGACGGGATTTTGAAGGTTGTTGCCTTTTTGCCGTTTGGATACAAAACAAGAATTGTTTTATTCTTTGTATAAACAACGCCGTCCTTTGAAGAATATTTTTCATTGTTCTTATCAACAATGAATTCCTTAAGGTTTTTGCAGCCCTTGAATGCATGGAAGCTTATGCTTTTAACAGATGCGGGAATTTTAACAGTTTCAAGCGCTGTACAGCCCTCGCAAAGCGCCTCAACCTTTTCAACCTTACCGGGCACTTCAATCTTCTTTAAACTTGTGCAATCCTTAAAAGTACGGTTCATTTCGGTTAAATTCTTTGATAATTTAACACTCTTAAGCTTATCACAGCCCCAAACTGCCGCATGAATTTTTGTAACACTGTCGGGGATGGTTAAAGATGTGAACGAATCGCATTCAAAAAATGCGCGCGCATTAATCAATTCAACAGTATTCGGGATTTCAATGCTTTTAAGCTTTTTGCAGTTTTCAAATAATCCGTAGCTGATTGCTTTTAAACCCTTTGGAAGATTAACCTGCTCGAGATTTGAGCAATCCATAAATACCTCGCCACCAATATTTTGAACGCTTTTCGGAATCTCAATGCTCTTAAGCTTTGTGCAGCCGCAGAAAGCTCTGTAATATATTTCGGTTACCGTATCGGGAATAACAGTGTTGCAGCATCCGTTTATAAGGATATTGCTTTTGGTCTCAATAATCGCGTTGCAGTTATTTCTACTGTCGTAAGCCGTGTTTTCGGGGTCAACCTTAAGAGTGGTAATTGACGGGCAGTTAAAAACAATGGGTACATGATAGTATTGATTATAGCCTATTTTCTCAACATTTTTAGGAATTGTTAACCCCTTAAGACTTGTGCAATCCGAAAATGCACAGCCCTCGATTTCCTTTAGACTTTCAGGAAGCGCGATGCTTTCAATTAACGGGCACTCTGAAAATGCATATTCGCTGATAGTTTCAACACCTTCGGCAAGATTGACAGTTTTAAGTGCCGTGCAGTGATAAAAAGTGTTGTCGCCTATTGTTTTAACACTACCGGGGATATCAATAGCTGTTAATGCTGCGCAGTTATAAAACGCAGAGTCATTAATCTCTTCAACTCTCTCGGGAACAGCTATTTCCTTAATCGAAATACAGCCGATAAATGCGCGTTTGCCTATTCTTTTCATTGTGCTCGGCAGTGAAACGCTTTCAAGCTTTTTACAGCCTGCGAAGCTCCAGTTGCCGACCGAGGTAACGCCCTCGCCGATAACAACGGATTTAATGTCATCGCAAAAACAAAACGGTGAATAGTCGGAATAATATGCACCATCCTCGAGAACGCTGTAATCCTTCATTGCACCCGTTCCGCTGATAACAACCTCACCCGTTGCTTTATTATATGTGAAGCTAACATTATCACCGCAGCTTCCCGACGCAGGGGCAGCAAACACAGGGACGCAGGAAAGCAGCATAATCACGCCTGTAAACAGCGCAATAAGTTTTGATATATTTCTCTTCATAGTTATTCTCCTTTCAAATTGTGATTTGTCGCTGAGTTGCCGGAACTGAAGTAAAGAGGCTGCGTCTATTCGTTCGCCATGGGGACGCACCTCCGAACGCGCAACAAATAAGAATGGTTCGGTGGAGGAACGTCCCCGTGTGCTGTAGAGGGAACGTCCATTTCGTTCGCCGATAGAATTGCGTCTCCAATGACACAGGGGGACATTCCTCCGCAGGCGGTGTGTCCCCCTGTGTCATTCAGACTGCGCGATAAATCATAATTTCTATGCCGTTCACTATGTATGTCCCTTAAACGCTCCTTTTTGTCACACTTTATTGCAAAAAAACCGCAAAAAATTTTGCGGTTTTTCAGATTTCGTGTCTGTTTTTAATTTTAAGTCTTTCCATTGCTCGCGCGAGGTCGTTTTTCGATTGATAGTATTCATAAATTGAATGCTTCTGCCTGAGCGCTTCCTCGGCTCTTGTTCTTGCCTCTTCTGCTCTTTTTAAGTCGATTTCTTCGGGCGTTTCAACCGAAATGCAAACAACATAGGCGGCATTATCAAAAAACTCAATGAATCCGCCTGAAACAAACGCTTCGATTATTTCATTATCGGCGGTTTTAATAATCATCTCGCCCGAATCAAGAGGGGCAACGGTGTTTTCGTGATGTGCAAGAAAACCCATCTGTCCGCCGTCTGCAATAGGCAAAGTGAGCGAGGCACATTCGCCGTTGAAAAAGGTTTTATTTGAACCGATGATTTTCAGTTTAAATGTATTCAAGCTCACTCACCTCACTTATATACGGGCGGTTCGCAAATCGCCCATACTGACCACTGGTCACTGACCACTGACCACTGCAAAAGCTCTTTTAAAGAGTTTTTGCCTTATTTATTGCATCGTCAATCGTTCCTACATTGAAGAACGCTGCTTCGGGAAGGTCGTCAACCTCCCCGTTAATAATTGCCTTAAAGCCTTTAATTGATTCCTCAAGCGGAACATAAACACCCTTCAAGCCAGTGAAGGTTTCTGCAACATGGAAGGGCTGGGATAAAAATCTTTCAATCTTTCTTGCACGGTATACTGAAAGCTTATCTGCATCTGAAAGCTCCTCCATACCCAGAATTGCAATAATATCCTGAAGCTCTTTATATTTCTGAAGGTATTCCTGAACCTCTCGAGCAACCTCGTAATGCTCTTCACCCACAATATCTGCCTCAAGAATTCTTGAGTTTGATTCAAGCGGGTCAACCGCAGGATAAATACCCTTTTCAACAATCTTTCTTGAAAGAACAGTTGTTGCGTCGAGGTGCGCAAAGGTTGTTGCAGGTGCGGGGTCGGTTAAGTCGTCCGCAGGAACATAAACCGCCTGAACGGAAGTGATGGAGCCGTTTTTGGTTGAAGTAATTCTTTCCTGAAGCTCACCTAAATCCGTTGCAAGAGTCGGCTGATAGCCAACTGCCGACGGCATTCTTCCAAGCAGCGAGGAAACCTCGCTTCCTGCCTGAATAAATCTAAAAATATTATCTATGAACAAAAGCACATCCTGATGCTCTTTATCTCTGAAATACTCAGCCATTGTGAGTCCCGTTTCGGCAACTCTCATTCTCGCTCCGGGAGGCTCGTTCATCTGACCGAAAACAAGCGCGGTTTTGTTGATAACGCCCGATTCCTTCATTTCATTCCAGAGGTCGTTACCCTCTCTTGAACGCTCGCCTACACCCGTGAATATTGAATATCCGCCGTGCTGGGTTGCAACATTGGTTATAAGCTCCTGAATAAGAACGGTTTTACCAACACCTGCTCCGCCGAAAAGACCGATTTTTCCGCCCTTCTGATACGGCGTGAGAAGGTCTATAACCTTAATTCCCGTTTCAAGAATTTCAACCTTTGATGACTGGTCTTCAAAAGCAGGAGGTCTTCTGTGAATTGACCAATGCTCTTCATTCTCAAGGCTTTCAAGACCGTCTATTGTTTCACCGACAACATTGAAAAGTCTGCCGAGAGTTTTATCACCAATCGGAACCTTAATTGCCGAGTCCGTTGCTTCAACCTGCATATTTTTATATAAGCCGTCGCTCGCAGCAAGCATTATGCAGCGAACGGTGTTATTTCCTATATGCTGGGCAACCTCCATAACAGCCTTTTTATCGCCGTTTTTAACCTCAAGAGCATCCTTGATTTTTGGAAGCGTTCCCTCAAAAACAACATCAACAACAGGTCCCATAACCTGAACAATTTTTCCGTAACTCATAAACTAAACCTTCTTAGTTCTGATTTTCAACTATAACTATATACTGTTATCCGCTTTGAATCTTGCACCGCTGATTACCTCGGTTATCTCCTGAGTAATAGCCGCCTGCCTTGCTCTGTTATACTTAATGCTAAGCTCTTTGAGCATTTTCTGAGCGCTGTCGGTTGCATTCTGCATTGCGAGCATTCTTGAATTGTGCTCGCTGCAATAAGATTCAACAAGTGCGCCGTATATAAATCCCGCAATATAATCGGGAACTATCTGTTCAAAAACCGTGTTTGCATCGGGAATGAACGCCGCGCCCTCATAGTGGTCAACAAGCTCATTCTCAACGGGTGTAATCTTTTCGGCTCTGAGCGGAAGAATCTTCCTGCTGACAGCCTGAACAGTCATTGAATTAACGGTTTTTGTGTAGATAACATATAAATCGTCTATTTTTCCGTCAAGGAACAGCTCTATTAATCTGTTTGCAATATGCCTTGCCCTGTTCATTGAAGGATTCTGAGCCGTGTAATTAAAGCTGATATCAATCGGGATATCCTTTTTCTCAAAATAGTGCCTTCCGAGCTGACCCACAACAAAAAGCATATCAGCCTCTTCGTTGAGAGCAATGTGTTCGGCAAGCTTGATAACATTGTGATTATACGCGCCTGCCAAGCCCTTATCGGCAGTGATAACCAGATATCCTGCCATTCGCTCGCTGCCCTTTCTGTCTTCGCGCTGATTGAAATAATCACCGCCAGCCTCGGGCGCTTCCTCAAGAAGCTTTGCAAGCGAATCCTGAATCATATTAAAATACGGCTCTGTGTTTTTTAATTCTCTTCTGGCTTTCTGAAGCTTCGATGAGGACACCATATACATAGCGTTTGTTATCTTCATCGTGTCTTTAATAGACTTCATTCTGCCCTGAATTTCTCTTGCATTAGCCATAAATTCAGCCTTTAATCATTTTTTACCTTGTATTCATCAACAGCTTCAAGAATTTTTTCTTTAAGCTCTTCATCTAATACTTTATTGAAGTTAATCTCTTTAACAATATCCTCGTGCTCTTCATCAAAGAAGTTGAGGAGCTCTGCCTGAAATTTTTTGAGATTGCCCTTTGGAACTGAAACAAATCTTTTTCCGATTGCTGCAACAAGGGTTATAACCTGATGTGCAAGCGACATCGGATTACCGAGCGGCTGCTTAAGAAGCTCCATAAGTCCGCTGCCGTAAACAAGCTGAGCCTTTGTTTCGTCGTCAAGGTCAGATGAAAACTGTGTGAAAACTTCCATCTCCCTGAACTGTGCAAGGTCAACACGAAGCGAGCCTGCGGCTTTTTTCATTGCCTTTGTCTGTGCGGCACCGCCAACACGCGAAACCGAAAGACCAACATTTACGGCAGGTCTCTGACCTGCAAAGAATAAATCTGCTTCAAGATATATCTGACCGTCGGTAATTGAAATAACATTGGTGGGAATATACGCCGAAACGTCCCCTGCCTGAGTTTCAATAATCGGAAGTGCGGTTATTGAGCCGCCGCCGAGCTCGTCGGAAAGACGGCTTGAACGCTCAAGTAGTCTTGAATGAAGATAGAAAACATCACCTGGATATGCCTCTCGTCCGGGAGGTCTTTCAAGCAGAAGCGAAATTGCTCTGTATGCAACGGCGTGCTTGCTTAAATCATCATAAACAATAAGGCAGTCCTGACCGCGATACATGAAGTATTCTGCAAGCGCAGTTGCCGAATACGGTGAGATATACTGAAGTGACGCAGGGTCGGCAGCAGTTGAGCAAACAACTATTGTATATTCGAGCGCGCCGTGCTTTTCAAGGTCGCCAACAAGCTTTGCAACGGTTGAAGCCTTCTGACCGATTGCGTTATAAATGCATATGCAGTTCTTGCCCTTCTGATTAAGAATGGTGTCAAGGGCGATTGAGGTTTTACCTGTCTGACGGTCGCCGATAATAAGCTCACGCTGTCCCCTGCCTATCGGGAACATTGAATCTATTGCAAGAATTCCTGTTTCAAGCGGTTTTGAAACGGATTTTCTGTCAACAATCGTAGGTGCGCTCTGCTCAACAAGGCGGTAGTCATCGGCAATAATTCTGCCCTTGCCGTCTATTGGCTCGCCCAGTGCGTTTACTATTCTTCCGATGAAGGCGTCGCCAACGGGTATGCCTGCTTTTCTGTAGCTTCTTTTAACCTTAGAGCCCTGTGAAATATCCTCTTCATTACCGAAAAGAACGCAGCCGACCGAGTTTTCCTTTATATCCTGAACCATGCCCTTTACGCCGCTTTCGAAAATAACGATTTCGCCGTACATAACATGCTCAAGTCCGCTGATAACTGCAATACCGTCACGCGCGCTAACAACAGTTCCTATTTCCTCGCTGTTGCTGTCGAACTCGAATTTTTCAACATCTTCTCTGATGATTGAAATAATCTCATCAGCATTTGCGCCGGTGCTGTTCTGAGTGTCAGAGGTTACCTTTTCCTTGATTTCGGCAAGCTTGGTTTTAAAGCTTCTGTCGTACTGAACGCCGCCGATTTCAATAATGAAACCGCCGATAATAGAATCATCAAAAACGATTTCAAGCTCGCACTCGGCAGAATCCGTTTTCTTGCAGACAAATTCTTTAAAGCCGTTAAGCTGTTCCTCGCTCGGACGGGTTACACAGATAAGCTTTGCTTTTGCAATACTGTTCTTACTCATCTTTATCACCGCTTAAGAATTCATCTATAACCGAGGAGTTTATTTCATCGCTTACGCTGTTTTTAACAACCTTTTCGGCAACCTCAACAGCAAGAGAAGCAATCTGCTCTTTAACCTCCTGCCTTGCCTTTTCACTTTCGGCAGCGATTTCATCAAGAGCCTTTTCTCTGAGCTGCTGAGCATCTGCTTTGGCTTCATCGAGAATTTTTTCTGCCTGCTCGTTTGCCTTTTGCTTTGCTTCTGAAATAATCTGCTCGCCTTCCTCTTCATATGATGCGAGCTTTTCCTCGTAGCTTTTAAGCTTTTCGTCAGCCTCTTTATTTTTATTATCAGCCTCTTTGAGCTGATTATCTATAAGTTCTTTTCTTGCATCGATAACCTTTTTAATTCTGCCGAAAAGGAATTTCCTCATCAGCAGATAGAAAACAAGGATATCAATAAAACCGAACAATAAATTAATGTCAAATTTAATCATAAGACAATAATCCTTCTTTCAATTAGTATTTGCTTTTTCGGGTACGGGTTTCCGCCCTCAATTAGTAATTGCAGTTTGTAATTACTTAAGCAATACCATAATAAGAATTGCGCCGATAAGACCGTAGATAGCGGTTGCCTCTGCAAGCGCTGCGCCGAGAAGAAGCGAGGTCTGAATCTTACCTGAAGCCTCGGGCTGACGGGCAATACCTTCAACTGCCTTACCTGTTGCGATACCGATACCGATACCTGCGCCTATACCAACCAATACTGCAATACCTGCACCAATTGCTATTAATCCCATAATAATTCTCCTTTATATAGTGTTGAGAGTGGAGAGTTGAGAGTGGAGTTTTGGTTACTCGCTGCGCTCAAACAATTAATTATTAATCGGAGCGAAGCGACCCGAAACCCGGAACTCGCAACTCGGAGCTCGCAACTTATTATGCTGTTTGTTCTGCTTTGTTTTTCTTTTTCTTCTTATCCTTTTTCTTAACGGGTTCGCTTGCCTCTTCAAGATAAAGCGCGGTTAAGAAAACAAAGATATATGCCTGCAAAAGTCCGTCGAATATATCAAAATACAGACTGAATGCAACGGGGATAATCGGAACAAAAATATGCCTTGTAACAATTTTAATAAGTTCCATAATCGTGAATGCTGCAAGAACATTTCCGAAAAGTCGCATACATAGCGAAAGCGGTTTTGTGAAAACCTCCATAATGTTTATCGGATTTGCAAACTGCTTAAGCCTTCCGCCGACTCCCTTGCCTTTATACGCCGCATATTCAACAATGATTATACTCGTTATCGCAAGTGCGGCAGTCATTTGCATACTTTTAGTGGGCGGTTTGAAGTTAAACGGCTCCGCGAGCAGCCCTATGGTGTTTGAAATGCCGATAAACAGCGCAACACTCATAAGCCACGGAATAAACTTCTGAACCTTTTCGCCCATTAAGCCCTTGAAGAAGTTTTCACTCTTCTCGTAGCAAAGCTCAAGGAACGCCTGCCTTTTTGTTATTTCGCCCTGAACCTTTAAATTTCTTGTGAGCAAAATTGCAATAAGAGTCATAACAGCGATAATTATCCACGAAACAACCGTTGATTCATCAACGCTGACCTTGAAGCTGCCGATGTTGAAGCCGAACACTTCATTAATTTCAAGCGCTTCGGTTAGCTCCTTTTGCAAATCAAGCTTCATTAAAACAGGAGCAACTACCATTGCTTTCCCTCCCTTAATGCTTAAATATAAAATTCATTATAGCACCGAAAAATAATTTTGCAATAATTAATACATTAATTTTAGGGCAAAAAGGTAAAATAATAGTTTTGTTTTTAACTGATTATTGTTAATGTTCAACAATAATTATACTATTTGTAATTTTTGATTATACAAATAGTTTGAAATTATACAAAATTAAAATAGTGGTTTACTTATGAATATAAATGGTTTATAATATTTGAAGTAAAAAATTGGATAAGGTGTTAGGTTTTAGGTATTAGGTTTCAGGTTGCTTTGCTAAACTAATTGTTTAAGCGCAGCGAGTAACCGAAACTCCACACTCCACTCCTCACCCTCCAAACTCAAAGGAGATAATTATGGCACAGCAAAAGAAAATGGTTGATGCTATTACATCAATGGATGAGGACTTTGCAAAATGGTACACCGATGTGTGCAAAAAGGCAGAGCTCATAGAATATACAAGCGTTAAGGGCTGTATGGTTATACGCCCCTACGGCTATGCAATCTGGGAGAATATTCAGAGAATTCTCGACGGAATGTTTAAGGAAACAGGGCACGAAAATGTTTGTATGCCGATGTTTATTCCCGAATCACTTCTTCAGAAGGAAAAAGACCATGTTGAGGGCTTTGCTCCCGAATGCGCATGGGTAACCTACGGCGGAAGCGAAAAGCTTGAGGAGCGTCTCTGCGTGCGTCCCACCTCGGAAACTCTTTTCTGCGAGCACTTCAAGAATGTTGTTCACTCACACAGGGATTTGCCCAAGCTCTATAACCAGTGGGTCAGCGTTGTTCGCTGGGAGAAAACAACACGCCCCTTCCTTCGTTCAAGAGAATTCTTATGGCAGGAGGGTCACACCCTTCACGCAACTGCCGAGGAGGCTATTGAAGAAACAGAAAGAATGCTCGGCGTTTACACAAAATTCTGTCAGGAAAGCCTTGCAATCCCCGTTGTTCAGGGACAAAAAACCGAAAGCGATAAGTTTGCAGGCGCAGAGCGCACCTATTGCATTGAAGCTCTTATGCACGACGGCAAGGCGCTTCAGGCAGGCACAAGCCACTATTTCGGCGACGGCTTTGCAAGAGCATTTGAAATTCAGTATTTAAACAAGGAAAATCAGCTCACTTATCCTCACCAGACATCATGGGGTATGACAACAAGACTTATCGGCGCAATCATAATGACTCACGGCGATGACAACGGACTTGTTCTTCCCCCTGCTGTTGCACCGATTCAGGCAATCGTTGTTCCGATTGCACAGCATAAGGAAGGCGTACTTGATAAGGCAAACGAGCTTAAAGAAAGACTTGCAAAGGTTTGCAGAGCTAAGATTGATGACAGCGATAATTCACCCGGATGGAAGTTTGCAGAATACGAAATGAAGGGTGTTCCAGTTCGTGTTGAAATCGGACCGAAGGATATTGAAAACAATCAGTGCGTGCTTGTAACACGCCATAACAGAGAAAAAACCTTTGTTTCGCTTGATAATATTGAAGAAGAGATTATCAGGAAGCTCGAGGAAGTTAAAGAGGGCATTTATCAGAATGCACTTGAAAACAGAGAGCGCAGAACATATATTGCTCAAAACCTTGATGATATCACCCGTCAGCTTGAAGAAAACGGCGACGGCTTCGTTAAAGCAATGTGGTGCGGCAACGAGGAATGCGAAGACAAGGTTAAGGAAATAACCGGCGTTGGCTCACGCTGCATTCCGTTTGAACAGGAACAGCTCAGCGATAAATGCGTATGCTGCGGAAAGCCTGCAAAGCATATGCTTTATTGGGGAAAGGCATATTAAAATCGCGGCGCGATTTTAATAATTAATAATTACGAATTACGAGTGGGCGCTGCCCACACCCGATTATATAAGGAGAAACAATATGGCAATTTTAGTAACAGGCGGACTCGGATACATTGGCTCACACACCTGCGTTGAGCTTATGAATGCAGGATATGAGGTTGTTGTTGCAGACAATCTTTATAACTGCAAAAAATCTTCATACGACAGAATCAAAGCTCTTGTTGGCAGAGATTTTCCGTTTTATGAATGCGATATCAGAGACGCAAAAGGACTTCAGAATATTTTTGATAACGAAAAGATTGAAAGCTGCATTCATTTCGCAGGACTCAAGGCAGTTGGCGAAAGCTGCGAAAAGCCGCTTGAATACTTTGATAACAATGTAAACGGAACTCTTGTTCTTCTTGATGTTATGAGAAAGAACGGCTGCAAGAAGATTGTTTTCTCTTCTTCTGCAACAGTTTACGGAATGAATAATATATCCCCTCTTACAGAGGATATGGAGGTTGGCGGAGTAACCAATCCCTACGGCAGAACAAAGTATATGATTGAGTGCATACTCAAGGATTTATATGCAAGTGATTCAGAATGGTCAATCTGCCTGCTCAGATACTTCAACCCCATCGGCGCTCACAAGAGCGGAACTATGGGCGAGGACCCCAACGGAATTCCGAATAACCTTATGCCCTATATCACACAGGTTGCAATCGGCAAGCGCGCTGAGCTCGGCGTATTTGGCGACGATTACGACACACCCGACGGAACGGGCGTTCGCGATTACATTCATGTTGTTGACCTTGCACTCGGTCATGTTAAGGCAGTTGAAAAGGTAAGCGATGAAAACGGCTTATTCATCTATAACCTCGGAACAGGCATCGGCTACAGCGTGCTTGATGTTGTTAAGGCTTTTGAAAAGGCAAGCGGAGTTAAAATTCCCTACTCTATCAAGCCCCGACGTGCAGGCGATATAGCAACCTGCTACAGCAACCCTGCAAAAGCTCTCGAAGAGCTTGGCTGGAAGGCTGAAAGAGGCATTGAAGAAATGTGCGAGGACTCCTGGCGCTGGCAGAGCACAAACCCCAACGGTTATCCCGACTAATAACATAATTAAAAAAACGGCTCGTTGAGCCGTTTTTTTCAATTACGAATTTCAGGTGCTGCGCACGGCTATTATATAATTTGTTTCGGCAAACAATCGTGGTGCGTGGTTAGTTGAGTGAAGAGTGAAGAGTGAAGAGTGAAGAGTTGAGGTTACTCGCTGCGCTCGGACAATTAATCAAGTTGTAGGGTGCGACCCCCGGACGCACCGCAGAGAAGAGTTCGTTTCATTC